>JAKAMD010000136.1 GCA_021823875.1 Pseudomonadota bacterium
CCCCTCCCCTGGGCATTGTGCATTTTCCGCGATATTAGACGCCGCTCACGTCACCCGTCATGTCCCTCCGCCTTGCCACAAGGATGATCCCATGCCCGCCAAGCGTCCCGCGCCCCGCCTTTCCGTCCTATCCGAGGGCCAACTGACCCCGGCCCAGCGCACGCTTTTGGCGGAAATGCGATCGGGCCCGCGCGGCAAGGGGCTCACGGTGCGCGGACCGTTCGCGGCATGGATGCACGCGCCGGAATTCGGCCTGCTGGCGCAGGCGCTCGGCGCCCATTGCCGCTACAAGACGGCGCTGGCGCCGCGGCTCTCCGAGTTTGCCATCCTGTGCACCGCCCGCCTGTGGCGCGCGCAATACGAATGGTTCGCCCATGCCGTGATCGCCGAAAAAGCCGGCGTCAAGCCGAAGACCATTGCCGACCTGCGCGCTGGGCGCGAGCCGAAATCGGCGCCGAAGGATGAACGCGCCATCCATGCTTTTGTGAACGAGCTCTACAAGACGCGGCGGGTGAGCGATCGCACCTACAAGCGCGTGCACACCCTGCTCGGCGATGCGGCCATGGTCGAGCTCACCGGCCTGTGCGGCTATTACGCCATGGTGGCCATGACGCTCAACGTATTCCGGATGATGCCGCCGGAGGACGCAAAACTGCCTTTTGCCGAGCCGGCGTGATTTCGGTCGCTTTGCGAACCGAAGGCCAAGCGAACCACGCTTTGGCGATCAGGCCGAGCGACTTGCAACCGCCGGGGATTCGGCCGCCGGCGCTTTGACCTGCTGGCGCGGCTTGTTCGTGCGCTGGTGCAGCAGTTCCAAAAAACGCTCCTTCGGCATCGGCGGCGCGATCAGCACGCCCTGACCGAAATCGCAGCCCATGACCATCAGCGCCTGCAAGTCAGTCATGCTTTCGACACCTTCAGCGACCGCCATGCTGCCGAAGCGGTGCGCGAGATCGATCGCAGTCTGGCAGATGGCCGCGTTGGTGGAGTCGGTCGCACAATTTTTCACGAACGACTCGTGCACCTTCAGCTCGGCAAAGGGCACGTCACGGAGGCTCGAGAAGGAAGAGTAGCCGGCGCCGAAATCGTCAATGGCGATAGTGACGCCGCAAGCTTTCAGCTCGCCCGCGACCTTTTGCGCCAGCGCGATCTCGCGCACGATCTGATCCTCGGACATTTCCAGAATCAATCCCGGCCAATTCTCGGATTGCGGCCGGTTCTCCGACACGATGCGCGCGATCGGCAGCTTGGCCAGCGAACTCGCCGGAATATTGATGGCGAGATGCAGGTCAAAACCGGCTTCAGAAAAGCTCGTCCAGTTGCGCAGTGTGGTGAGTAAGGCGTGTTCGGCGAGCAGTGCGAGGCTGTCATCATCCATGCCGGGCAAGAAACTTTCCGGCCACAAAATGCCTTCCTGCGGATGACGGATGCGCGCCAGCGCTTCCGCGCCGACCAGACACTTGCGCTTGAGATCGATCTTGGGCTGGTACCAGATTTCCAACCAATTATTGCGCAAGGCCTCATCGACCGCGATGGATTTCGCTGCGTTTGCGGGATGGCCGGAAAAGCGTCGGGCGTCGTTGTCGATGTCCGTCATTACCCCCACTCTCGACGGTATGTGGCAATGGCGATGCTATACACACAAGTATCTTAACTATTGGTGTGGCGAACGAAGGATTGTGATTCGTTTACCTAAAGAACGGGTTACTTTCGAATCTGCTTTGGCCTCGTAAACGCCCGCAACGCATCGGGAACTCTGCGGCAAATCGTAGCTCAGCTGCGCGTCGTCGGTCATAAGCCTTACGACAATTACTGTCCTTTTATGCGGCTCGTGAGCGACTCCGTCGTCCCTCCCCCGCGTGCGGGGGAGGGATTGGCGTTTGAACGGTTTTACTTGCCGTGCGGCATCTGCATGCCCGGCATGGTCATGCCTGGCTTATTCATGTCCGCCTTGGCGTCGCCGCCGTGCATCGCGCCGAGGCCCTCGACCAGAAAATAGACCTTGACCTTGCCGGCCTTCTCGAAGGTGAGGGTCGCATTGAGGTGCTCGCCCTTCACCAACGGCTGCTTGAGCCCGACGAACATCACGTGATAGCCGCCCGGCTGCAGCGTGACGGTTTGACCAGGCTTAATCTCCAGACCGTTTGGCAAGGGGCGCATCTTCATCATGCCGTTGTCCATGGTCATCTCATGGACCTCGAAGCGCTGTGCGACATCGGTCGTGCCGCTCAGCAAGCGATCTGAAGACTTGCCGGTATTGGTGATGGTCAAATAGCCGGCGCCGACCGAGGCCCCTTTTGGCGTAGCCCGCGCCCAGGGATGGCCGATCGTCAAGGTGCCCACCTTGTACTCGTGGGCACTTACGGGTGCCGTGAAGAATGCGGCGCAGGTCGCGGCGATGATCAAAGCGAGACGAAACATCTTGTCGATTCCTGATAGTGCAAGCGCGCACGCAGCCGCGTCACGCCGCTTGCAGGTTGAATTTGTCAGTGATGAGAGATGAAACCGGTGTCAGGCGCGCGGCGGCGCGCGCTGGCTCTGCGGGCGCCAATCGGGCGCGCAGACGATACTCTCCGACCGCAGCGCCGGCATTGGCGCCGGACCAAAGATTTCAGGTCCGACGGCCGCAATGAGCGGGTCCGGCGGGAGCACGGCGTGAGCGCCGCACAGCATCCCGCAGCCACCGGCGCAGGGGCAGCCGTTCTGGTCTTTGGACGGCTGAGGCGCGCCGTGCGCCGTTGTCTGTGCCGCGCAGAGGCTGACGGCATAGGGGCCCGCGGCCACCACCGACAAAGGCAGCAGTACCGCCTGCAACGCGACCACATAGGCCGCAATCAGCGCGACGAAGGGCCGTGAGCGGCGGCGGCTATTCATGACCTGCACCGTCGCAGCCCGGAAGCGGTCCTCGCCGTTCCATCGCAGTAACTCAGGCCGAGGCGGGATAGCGGCGGATCAACCGGCTCTGCCGCAGCAGGCTGGTAATGAAGGCGGCCGCCGGGGTCGGCTGGAAGCCTCGTGCACGATTGAGCCGCCCAATCAAGAACATCAGCCGCTGCTGGCCGACCAGCCGCCGATAAACCTCGCCAACCGGCAGGCGCGGATCCCAGCAATCGATCGCTTCGCCGCCGATGCCGTTGATCTCCACGATGGAGAAACCGTCACCGCGCATCAGCGCATCGACGTTCTCGAAGCGCAGGTCGAAGCGGCCGTAATGAAATTCGGTCATGCTGCGGGCGATGGCGTCGAAGCGCGCCGACATCTCGGGGGTGATGTGGCGTCGGCCGTCGCGATAAAGCCCGCCGGCGCGCTGATTGCCGATCAAGGCAATGCGCACCACTTCGCCGCGCGCCGGGACGCTTTCGAGGTCGACCGCATCAACGCCGCGATGACTCGCATCTGCGCCCAGATGCAGGCCGGACTTCCAGCGCGCACGCTCGTCGTTTTCGATCAGCGCACGCACCGTTCGGCTGCCGTCGCCAACCACGTGTGGGAAATAGCGGAAGGTGAGCGACAGGATGCGGCCCTGCGTTTCCCCGGGCAGCCGGCCATAGAGCACCGCCGCTTCGCCGGCATGCGGTACGTAGCGCTGCAGCATCAGCGAGGCCGACTCCGGAAACTCGGCGACGTAGCGTGCCAGCGCAGCCTCGCTGTCGATGCGGCGCACGCCGTGCCCATGCCAGCCGATATCGGGCTTGGCGATGAGCGGAAACGCAAGCCCGGCCTCGGCCATGGCGCGCTTCGTATCGGGAAGCGCGGCATCGCCGGCTTTGCGCTCGACCACCACGAAATCGGCGATCCAGCGGCGCTCGCCGGCGCCGACTTCGTCGAAATAGGAGCTCTTGGTTTCTCCCCACATGCCGCCCGTGAAGATCGACGGATTGGCGGCGGTCGGCAATGTCAGCGAGCGATGGCGCAGGCCGAGCCAAATCCAGTTGAGCGCCAAGGGCAGGTAAAACAGGAACGGCGGAATGCGCTCGGCCGCCGCCACTTTGCGATCGGCCAACGCGAGCGGCGGCATGCCGAAGCAGGAGGCCGGCAGCACCGTTTCACGGCTGGGTGGCTGCGTCTCCGTCTCAGGGAACGCGAATATACGCTTGCGCGCGTAGCTCGACGCGGCGATAGCGACGAACAGCATGGGCCAGGCCCAGATGCCGATATGGTTGTCGAGCGCGTCGCCAAAGGTCATGACCAGATAGAGCATGAGCGGCAGATAGATCGCCGACACAATGAGGCTCGCAATCGTGAAACGGCCGAACGGCACGCGCATCCAGCCGCAGGCGATGAAAGCAACGAACACCACGCCGGGGACCACCCGGCACAGCGCCACCAGGCCGAACACGTTGCGTTTGAGAGTTTCGGAGAAGCGGCGCACCCGCTCATCGACCGCGATCCGCCTCAGCCAGGGCAGCCGGCGCGCCGCGGCGCCCACGCCGTAGAGCGCGAAATCGCTGGCGACCATGCCGCCGTAGATGCTCACCGCCACCACACTGGCCGGCATCAGCCCGTTCGCAATGATGTAGCCGCCGAGAATGATCGCGAGATCCTCGTGCGCGAACGGCAGCACTAGCAGGGAGGTAATTTTGGCAAAGCCCGACAGATCGAGCACGGCAAAATTACCGAGCGCGGAAATGGATTGGAACAAACCTGACCCCGGATCCCCAACAATGCCCGTTCGTCGCAGACGAAAGGGCCGGCAGCCTTTCACCCGCGGCAGCTTGACGCGCTGCGGTCGCGATTAGACTTGGGTTTACCCCCGGCAAAAGACGAAACCCTTATGATTAATCCCGCCGCAAAGAACAAGCCCGGGCACCCCAGCATCGCCCGCGACGGTTACCGGTCTCGACGTGACGCCGCGGACGCCTTTGAGGGGCGAAATCAGGGGCTGTGGGACGCCATCGAACCGCCATTACGGGCATGATAGGTTCGCCCCATGGCCGACGAGAGACCGTCATCTTCCGAACCAGACCGACAGGTGCTGCGATTCCCGCGCCGCCAGGTGGGCGCGCCGGCGGGACCACCGGTTGCAGACCTCGCCAAATACGAGCGCACCGGCGACAGCGAGGACTACCGGCACCGCATGATCGTCAACACGGCGGCCTTTGCCTTCGTGCTGGCTCTGATCGGCGCCGGGCTCTGGCTCGCCGACACCCTGGCGCAAATGCGGCGAAACCAGGACTGCGTCCTTTCGGGGCGGCGCGGCTGCACCCCGGTCGAATTCAGCAGAGAACGTTGATTGAGGCTCGGCGGCTTGCCCGCCGCGCATGTGGGCCTTATCGCAAAGCGGCCTTCTGCCGCCGGCGCCGCCATTGAACTTGGGTCGGCCGTTCGCTATACGGGCAGCCAACCGCTTGCCGTTCAGGGCCTGGGTGGGGGCTATCGCGCGTGGGCCAGGGCGCGTGGGCCGTCGACTTGCCAGAACTCCATAGCAATCAGAGAGTTATCGATGTCCACGACGTTCGACACCATCGCCAATATTATCGCGGAGACCTGCGACATTCCGCGTGACACGATCAAGCCGGAAAGCCACGCCATTAACGATCTGGGCATCGACAGCCTCGACTTCCTCGACATCGCCTTCGCCATCGACAAGGCGTTCGGCATCAAGCTGCCGCTCGAGCAGTGGACCCAGGAAGTCAACGACGGCAAGGCGACCACGGATCAGTATTTCGTGCTCCAAAATCTCTGCACCCGCATCGACGAACTCGTCGCTGCCAAGGGAGCCTAACGGCGGCACGCCGATGCGTCTTGAGTATTTCCAGCTGATTGACCGGATCGTCGAGATCGATCTCCCCGGCCGCAAAATCAGCAGCGAGGCCACGGTCCCCGCCGAAAGCACGATTTTCGAGGGTCACTTCCCCGGCTACCCGCTGATGCCGGGCGTGCTGCTGATCGAAACCATGGCGCAAACCGCCGGCTGGCTGGTGGTGGCGGCTAACCGCTTCGAACGCATGCCGTTCTTGGCGGCGGTAAAAGAAGCCAAACTGCGCAACTTCGTCAAACCCAACCAGGTTCTCAACGTCAGCGCCACCCTGGAGCACGAAGGGTCCGGCTACGCCGTGACCAAGGCGCGCATCCGCCTCAACGGTGATGTGGTGTGCGACGCCACTATCACCTTCCGGGTGCTGGAATTCCCCAACGACGAGATGAAATCGATGATGCACGCCTGGGCCAAGCGGATCGAATTTCCCAGCGAGGTGCCTGCCCATGGCTGAAGGCACGCGCGAAGCCTGGATCACCGGCATCGGCATCGTCTCCTGCCTGGGCGAAGGGCCCGAGGTCCATTGGCAGCAGCTGACGGCGGGGCAGCCAAGCGCCGATACCGCCACCTTTGCGCCCTTCGTCGTGCACCCGATCGCGCCGATCAATTTCGATTCGCAGATCCCCAAGAAGGGCGACCAGCGCCAGATGGAAGCCTGGCAGCGGATCGGTACCTATGCCGCCGGCCTCGCGCTCGACAGCGCGGGCGTCAAAGGCAACACCGAGCTGCTGTCGCATATGGACATGGTGGTCGCCGCCGGCGGCGGTGAGCGCGATCTCAACGTCGATTCGGCGATCCTCAGCGGCATGAAGCAGGCGGCCGATCCTGACGCCTTCCTTAACGAACGGCTGATGGGCGATCTGCGCCCCACCCTCTTCCTGGCCCAGCTATCCAATCTGCTCGCCGGCAACATTTCGATCGTGCACGGCGTGACCGGCTCCTCGCGCACCTTCATGGGCGAGGAAGCCTGCGGTGCCGACGCGGTGCGGGTGGCGCTCGCGCGCATCGCCGCCGGGCAAAGCGACATCGCGCTGGTCGGCGGGTCCTACAATGCCGAACGGCCGGACCTCCTGATGCTGTTCGAATTCGGCGGCTACGCCCTCAAAGACGGCTTCGCGCCGGTCTGGGAGCGTAAGGACAAGCCGGGCGTCGCGGTCGGCTCGCTCGGCGCCTTCCTGGTGATCGAATCGCGCGAGCATGCCGAGAAGCGCGGCGCCAAGCCGCTGGCACGGCTAACGGCGGTCATCTCCGACCGCAGCCGGCGGGCCGGCGGCGCGGTCACGGCGACGCTGTCGGCGCTGTGGGACAAGATCAAGGACAAGATCAGGGCCGGCCACGCCGCGGTGTTCTCGGGCGCCACCGGCGTCGAGCCCGCCACGGGCGAGGAACGCGCCTTCCTGGAGGCGCATCCCGACCTTGCCGTGCGCGCCACCGGTTCATATCTCGGTCATGGGGCGGAGCCGCAATTCATCATGAATGTCGCCCTTGCAGCGGTCGCGCTCGGCCACGGCAGCCTGTTCCCGCCCCGCGACGCCAGCGGGCTGGAGCAGCCAATGTCCGGGGACCTGAGCCAGGTCGTGGTGACCGGCGTCGGCCATTGGCGGGGCGAAGCCCTGGCGCTGGTCGAGCGGGTCGACTGACGGGAGCCTTGAAGATGCCTGCACCGACGGACAGACAAGGCCGGCCGCTCGTGGTGGCGACCGGGCTCGGCGTGATCACCTCGCTCGGCGCCGGCAAGACCGACAACTGGCAGAAGCTCACCGCCGGCGAGTCCGGCATTCACGCCATCAAGCGCTTTTCGACCGAGGGCCTGCGCACGCGCATCGCCGGCACCGTCGATTATCTGCCGGCGGAAGAATGCACGCCCGCCCTGACCGAGAACCTCGCCAAGATCGCGGTCGAGGAAGCGATCACCGAATCCGGCATCGGCAGCAAAGGCGATTTCCCGGGCCCGCTGTTCCTGGCGGTGCCGCCGATCGAGGTGGAGTGGCCGCAGCGCATCGCGGTCGCCGCCCAGAGCGGCGCCAACGACAAGATCTCTTACGAGGACATCCTGCGGGCGAGCGCGCGCTTCCCTGCCTATCACGAGCGCTTCATGCTCGGCTCGGTGGCCGATCATCTGGCCGATCTGTTCGGCACCAAGGGCTCGCCGATCTCGCTGTCGACGGCTTGTGCCTCCGGCGCCACCGCCGTGCAGCTCGGCGTCGAGGCGATCCGGCGCGGCGAGACCGATGCCGCGCTCTGCGTCGGCGCCGACGGCTCGATCAGCCCCGAATCGCTGATCCGCTTCTCGCTGCTGTCGGCTTTGACCACCAGCAGCAACGACAATCCGCAAGGCGCGGCCAGACCGTTCTCCAAGAACCGCGACGGTTTCGTGATGGCAGAAGGCGCCGGCGCGCTGGTGCTGGAAAGCTACCAATCCGCCAAGGCGCGCGGCGCCAGGATCCTCGGCGTCATCGAAGGCTGCGGCGAGATGGCGGATGCCTTCCACCGCACCCGTTCGAGCCCGGATGGCAAGCCGATCATCGGCTGCATGGTCAATGCCATCAAGGACGCCGGCCTGAGTGCCGAGGACATCGACTACATCAACGCCCACGGCACCAGCACGCCGGAAAACGACAAGATGGAGTATGTCGGCGTCGCCGCGGTGTTCGGCGAGCGTGCCAAGGACATACCGATCTCCTCCAACAAGTCCATGGTCGGGCATACGCTGTCGGCGGCCGGCGCGGTCGAGGCGGTGTTCTCGCTGATGACGCTGCAGAACCAGCGCATTCCGCCCACCATCAATTAC
>JAKAMD010000137.1 GCA_021823875.1 Pseudomonadota bacterium
AGACCGTTGCGCGCGCGGGCGATGACATAGCCGGCTTCGATCTCGATCTCGGCGCCGAGCTTCTCGAGCGCCATGATCAGCAGATCGACCGGGCGCGTGCCGATGGCGCAGCCGCCCGGCATCGACACCTTCGCCTCCCCGATGCGCGCGACCAGCGGGGCAATCACCCAGAAGCTGGCCCGCATCTTGGAAACGAGCTCATAGGGCGCGGTCGTGTCGACGATATCCTTGGCCGAGATGTGTACGGTGCGGCCGTTCTGGCCGTTTTCGCCGGCGCGCTTGCCGGCGATCATGACGTCGACGCCGTGGTTGCCGAGGATGCGCTGGAGCAGGGCGACGTCGGCGAGATGCGGGACGTTGTCGAGGATCAGCGTGTCCTCGGTCAGCAGGCTCGCGATCATCAAGGGCAGCGTGGCATTCTTGGCGCCTGAGATCGGGATCACCCCATTCAAGCGCTGCCCGCCGACGATGCGTATGCGATCCATTCGCCCCTGCCCGCTGTTGTTGGCCGTTCTTGGGATACCGGCGCTGTTCTATGCAGCGCCGGAAAGAACTTGCATAGCGCAAACGCCGCGATGGTGACCACCCTCGCCGGCCGAATACGGCGAAAGTCGGGTTATCGGATCCGCTCAGGGCCGTTTGGGCGCCCTTGGCGGGCGATCCGGCACCGCTGGAGCCTCCCGGCCGCGAGCCTGCGCCTTGCGGCGGCGCAGATTTTCCCGCAGGGCGGCTGCCAGCCGTGCTTCACGGTCGGCTTTTCCGGCTTTTTGGTCGTCCTGAGACCCGCGTTTCATGCGGATTACTTATCCGCCGTCCCGGTCCGGCCGCAAGGCAGGCATTTCCCGCTTTTTCCTGGTCGGCAATCCTTGCACTGACGGCGGCCTCATGGCAGTTTCCGCCGCGCTCGCGCCGCCCCTTGGCGGCCGCGCCGATTCCGCTGCCGTAGCTCAGTGGTAGAGCACCCCCTTGGTAAGGGGGAGGTCGAGTGTTCAATCCACTCCGGCAGCACCATTCGGCCGCCTCGGCGGGCAGTTAAGGCACCTGGAAAATAAGAGGCTCGCCGCGCACCTGCGCGCATTCGCGCGCGGCCGCTCCAATTGCCGGCAAGCGCCGGAACGAAACGGAAGACGCCGGCGCGTGTGCCACATTTCTGGCCCCCAACAAGGATGCCTACCACCGCGACCGGCCGTTCGACGACCTTGCCGCCGACGTGGTGCGGGCAGCCGATGCGCGCGAATCGACGAGCCGGATATTGGTGAACTGGTGAAGCCTGTGCTGTCGATCAATAACTTTCAATGTGACGTCGTAAGAGCGCTGTAAGCCCGTTCGTCCAGCAGCGTGTCGAGCTCGGCAACGTCGGCGAGTTTCATCTTGAACAGCCAACCGTCGCCGGTTGGGTCGGCGTTGACGAGGCCCGGTTCGCCGGTGAGCTTCTCGTTCACGGCCAAGACATCGCCTGAGACAGGCGCATAGACATCGGACGCGGCCTTGACCGATTCCACGGTCGCGGCAACAGTGCCTTTGCTGAGTTTCATACCGACGCCCGGCAGTTCGACAAAGACAAGGTCGCCGAGCTTCTCCTGCGCAAAGGGCGTGATGCCAATGGTGGCCACATCGCCGTCCATGCGGAGCCATTCATGGTCATTGGTATATTTCAGCATGCATCTGAACCCTTCAAAGCGGATCAAGAACGTTTGTAGCGGGTCGGCACGAACGGCAACGCGGAAACCTTCACAGGCAGCCGCTTGCCGCGCACATCGGCGAACAGCCGCGTGTCGAGCTTTGCGAGGTCGCATGGAACATAGCCCATGCTGATCGGTGCGTTGAGGCTCGGCGAAAACCCGCCCGAAGTGACGACGCCGACCGGAGCGGCATCATGTTCCGCGCGATAGAGAGTAGCGCCGTGGCGTACTGGCACGCGGCCTTCCGGCTTGAGCCCGATGCGTCGCCGCGCGGCGCCATCCGCAAGCTGTTTCAGGATCGTCTCGGCCCCAGGGAATCCACCGGCGCGCGTGCCGCCGACACGGCGCACCGCGGGAATTGTCCACGCCAGCGCTGCCTCGACCGGCGTGATCGTCTCGTCGAGATCGGAGCCGTAAAGGCAAAGCCCAGCTTCGAGCCGCAGGCTGTCACGGGCGCCGAGCCCGACGGGCGCCATGGCCAGATTATGCAACAGCGCCTCGCACAAGGCCTCGGCCGACTTTGCCGGCACGCTGATCTCGAACCCGTCCTCGCCGGTATAGCCTGAGCGGGATACGCCGCAGTCCACGCCGAAAAACGATATGGTCCGCACGTCCATGAACGACATGGTGCGAACCTCGGGCGCGACTTCCGCAAGCACCGATTCCGCTTGCGGACCCTGCAAAGCAATGAGCGCACGGTCGGATAAAGGCTCAATCGCGCATGAATCCGAGAGATGTTCGCGCAAATACGCTTCGTCCACCGCCTTGCGCGCCGCATTGACCACCAGCATGAAATGGTCGCCGCGATTCGACACCATCAGGTCATCGAGGATGCCGCCCGTTTCATTCGTGAACAGGGTATAGCGCTGCCTCCCGAGGGGCAGCCCAAGCATGTCGCTCGGCACCAGCGTTTCCAGCGCAAAAGCGGCGTCCTCCAGGTGTCCGGAGCGCGCACGCAACACAATCTGGCCCATATGCGAGACGTCGAACAATCCGGCGGCGGCACGGGTGTGCAGGTGTTCCTTGATGATACCGGAGGGGTACTGCACCGGCATTTCGTAACCGGCGAATTCCACCATGCGCGCGCCAAGCCGCAGATGCAGGGCGTGAAGCGGGGTGCGCTTCAATTCACCTGTCGTCGGCAGCGCGGCCATGGCGATTCGCTTCCGTTCAAGGCGCTTCAGACTTGGCGCGGTCCGTGAGGACAAGTTCGCGTGCCGCCTTGACTTCATCAAGCCGTCTCACCGGCGTCTGGTGCGGTGCCTCCTTGACCAGCGCGGGATTTTCACGCGCTTCCTTTGCAATCGCCTGCATCGCTGCGACAAAGGCATCCAGCGTCGGCTTGGCCTCGGTCTCGGTCGGCTCGATCATCAAGGCTTCCGGCACGATCAGTGGAAAATAATTGGTCGGCGGATGGAAGCCGTAGTCGAGCAGCCGCTTGCTCACGTCGAGCGCGCGAACGCCGGTGCCGTCAATCGCCCCGCTGCACACGAATTCGTGCATGTTGATGCGATCGAACGGAACCGTGAATGCGTCACGCAGTTTGACGCGCAGGTAGTTGGCATTGAGCACCGCGTGCTCGGAATTTTCGCGCAGTCCTTTGGTGCCATGCTGGCGGATATAGGCGTAAGCGCGCACAAGCATGCCGAAATTGCCGGAGAAGGTGGCCACCCGGCCGATCGACTTGTCAGGCATCGCCAAGTCATAGCGCGCGCCTTGCGCATCGCGCGTGAATTCGACGACCGGGCCCGGCAGGAATTCTTTGAGCCGGGCCGAGGCGCCGACCGGTCCTGAGCCAGGTCCGCCGCCGCCATGCGGCGTCGAGAAGGTCTTGTGCAGATTGAAGTGCATCACGTCGAAGCCGAGATCGCCGGGGCGCGCGATGCCGGCGAGCGCATTCATGTTGGCGCCGTCGCCATAGACGAGGCCACCGCAGGCACGCACCAGCTGAACCACGGCGTCGATGTGCTCCTCGAACAGGCCGAGCGTGTTGGGATTGGTGATCATGATGCCGGCGACAGTGTCGTCGCAGGCAACGCGGACCGCCTCGAGGTCGATGTTGCCGCGCGCATCGGACGGCAGCTCGACCGCGGTAAAGCCCGCCATGGTGGTCGAGGCCGGATTGGTGCCGTGCGCGGAGTCGGGGATGAGGATGCGTGTCCGCTTCAAGTCGCCGCGCGCGTGGTGATAGGCGCGCGTCATCAAGAGGCCGGTGAACTCGCCATGGGCACCGGCCGCCGGCTGCAGCGACACGCCGGCAAAGCCGCCGATCTCGGCCAGCCATTGCTGCAATTCGAACATCAGTGCGAGATTGCCCTGCACCGTCTCAGATTCCTGGAGCGGATGCGCCTCGGCGAAACCAGGCAACCGTGCAATCTGCTCGTTGACCTTCGGGTTGAATTTCATGGTGCAGGAGCCGAGCGGGTAGAACCCGCTATCGACGCCGAAATTGAGTTGCGATAGCGCCAGATAGTGTCGCACGACATCGAGCTGCGACAATTCGGGCAGATCGCAATCGGCGCGCAACCCTTCTGTCGGGAGGGCTGTCTGGGGAACATCGGGCGCAGGCAGATCAACGCCGTGCCGGTCGGGCACGCTCAATTCGTAAACGGTCGGAATTTTGTTGCCGGTCATTTTGCGACCTCGCCGAGCGCCGTCACCAGCCGATCGATGCTGGCGCGCGTATTGACCTCCGTGACCGCCATCAGCATGTGGTTCTTTAAATTCGCGTCGTCGCGGCCAAGATCGTAGCCGCCGATGATGCCATGTTGCTCGCGCAAATGCGCATTGGCCTCGGCACAGGGCACCGGCAGCCGCACCACGAATTCCTTGAAGAATGGCTTGGCCGGGGCCTGCGGGTTGATTGCAAAGCCCTTGAGCTTGCCGATTTCGGCTGCCGCATAATGGCTCTTATGAAAGCACAGCTCGGCGACCTGCCTGAGCCCGCGCTTGCCCATAGTTGCCAGATACGTGGCGGCAGCCAGCGCGCAGAGCGCGGAATTGGTGCAGATGTTGCTCGTTGCCTTGGCGCGGCGGATATGCTGTTCGCGCGTCGCTAGCGTCAGCACGTAGCCGCGCCGACCGTCGGCATCGATTGTCTCGCCGACGAGATGGCCGGACAATCGCCGCACCTGCATCATGCGTGCCGCGAAAATGCCGAGATGGGGCCCACCGAAGGAAGGGGCAATGCCCAAGGCTTGGCCATCGGCCACGACGACATCGGCGCCATACGTGCCGGGCGGCTCGAACAAGCCGAGCGAAATCGGATCGGTCACCACGATGAAGAGCGCGCCAGCGCGATGCACCACCTCGGCCAGGCCCTTGACTGACTCACATTGACCGAAAAAATTGGGGTTCTGGATCACCAGCGCGGCGGTATCCTGATCGAGCAGGCCTTTGAGCTGGTCGATGTCCGCAGCACCATCCTCGTCGCCGACGACGGTTGCCGCGTGGGTCCCGCGCAGATAGGTCTTGACCACGGCGCGGTATTGCGGATGGACGGCCGGCGACAGCACAATCTTATGGCGTTTGCCGGCTGCCACGTTGAGCGCGAGCAAGGCCGCCTCAGCCAGCGCCGTCGCTCCGTCATAGTGGCTGGCGTTGCTCACTTCCATGCCGGTGAGCCGGCAGATCATGCTCTGGTATTCGAACAGCGCCTGCAGAAAGCCCTGGCTCACCTCCGGCTGGTATTGGGTATAGGCGGTGTAGAACTCGCCGCGCGAAAGCACGTAATCGACGGTCGCCGGCCGGAAATGGTGATAGGTGCCGGCGCCGAGGAAAGACAAGGTGGGCTCGACGGCGGCGTTGCGGCAAGCCAAAGCCTGCATCTCGCGCAATAGATCGAGTTCGGAAACAGGCGGCGGAAGCTTCAAGTCCGGAAACCGGACGCCTGCCGGCACGGCGGCGAACAGCTCCTCCATGCGCGCGACCCCGATCGCCGCCAGCATTTCGCTGCGCTCGCGCTCGGTATGCGGCACATAGCTCATCGATTGCTCCTCGCCTTGGCCCAACACGGATCGAGAGGAGACGGCAGCCAGCTGTTTGTCAGGCCGCCACCTTCACCAGCCGGGCGCGATGATAGCCGACGATCACGGGCAAGAATTTGCGCGAGATCATATCGGCGTCGAGCGCGGCGTCGCCGGTATCGAATCGCAGCAGGGGCGTCCGGGCGAGTTTTGCCGGGGTTGACAGCACGATGATGTTGTCGGCGCCGATGCAACGGATAACCGCCGGACTGAGCGGCTGATTGCCCCGGCCGAGCAGGAAACCCTGGGCCCCAATCGGACTGAGCACGAGCTTGCGCTCGGGATAGCGGTCCAGCAGTTCGAGGATCTGTTGCTCGGCGAGATCCTTGCCGATGACCTTGCTGTCAGCCACCGCATCGATGCCGAGCAGGGTCTTGTCGATGGCGAGCGCCCGTCCGACCGCCTGCACGGTGCTGCCGGGGCCGAGCAGGAAAAGCGTCCCCGGTTCCGCCGCGATGTCCTCGCGCAATTGTTCGGCGATGTCGTCCTTGATCGCTTCTTCGTCCGCGCTGCTGATCAGCGCCTTGGCTGACTGAAGATAGGTCGGCTCGAACGGTGTCAGCGCCGACATATAGAGCCGCACCGCCCATTCGTCGCCGCGGTATTTGTCCTCATCCAGATCGACGATCTCGACACGGGCGAGCCCAATTTCGCCGGCGAGGTAGCGCATCAGTATGTCGGCGGTGTGCGCCGGCGTCACGCCAAACACGCCGGAATACATCTTGACGCCAGCCGGAATGCCGAGGACTGGCATGGCTTCGCCCGCGATCGCACAAATGTCGCGCGCGGTGCCGTCGCCGCCGCAGAACAAGATTAGGTCGACGCCGGCGGTGAGGAACTTTTCAACCGCGGCCTTCGTATCTTGCGCGGTCGATTCGGCCGGTGCCGTATGCACGGTTTCCACCAGGGCAAACCCCGCAGCCTGCAAGGCCTTCCGCCCCATGGTGCCGGAAGCGGTGAGCCACTCGATCGCGGGAGGATTTGGTGAATTATCAAGCAGACGTTTGAAGCCTCGGAGCGCCTCCAGCGCCCGTGCGTTAGCCATGGGCTCAGCGCCGCGGCGCACCGCCTCTGCTGCGACGCCGTCCGTACCTTTGAGGCCGACGCGCCCACCCATTCCGGCGATTGGGTTAATGAAAAAACCGATGCGCGGCATGGCACGACCGCAGACCTGGTGAATACGCTAGAATACTTTGTACCACCAATCTTCGAGGAATCCTCGCAACTTGCATTACCTTTTGGCCTATAGCGAGCACTGCGATCGATGACACGTTCGACGACCGAAGCGATAGCCGCCCGCTACTGATGCGACTTGACTCGCACGGATATCGTTGGGGCTCCATCGATTGAGCTAGGTCATTGCCCAGCCTGCCCTGCCGATAAGGATGAGTCTGCGGTAGCCTGTCCGCACTAAGTCGGAGCGCGACCATGACCGTTCTGGACGCCGCGACCAGCGATCCCAAAACCGACCGAAAGGAATGGGAGCGAATCCGGAAGCGTCCCGAAGCGTACGCCGGCGCCAATCTCGTGGATTATGATGAGAGCGCCAAGTCGTTCTCCTGGGCGCAGGCGCGGGGACTCCTTGATGGTCTTCCCGGTGGGGGCCTCAACATTGCCTATGAGGCGGTCGATCGACACGTGAAGGCCGGGCAAGGTAACAAGCTCGCCCTGCGTTGGATCGGGCGCGACGACAGTGTGCGCGATTTCTCCTACGCCGGCCTCGGCGCGGCCGCCAATCGTTTTGCCAATGTCCTGGTGCAACGGGGGCTCGGCAAGGGCGATCGGGTCTATTCGCTGCTCGGCCGCGTGCCGGAACTCTATATCGCTGCGCTTGGTACGCTGAAGAACGGCAGCGTGTTCTCGCCCCTGTTCTCGGCGTTTGGGCCGGAGCCGATCAAGTCGCGCATGACCATCGGCGAGGCGAGTGCGCTTCTCACCACCGAAGCCTTCTACCGCCGCAAGGTCGAGCCCTGGCGCAAGGAACTCGCCAGCCTGAAGCATGTCTTCCTGATCGAATGCACGGGCGACCTGCCGCCGGACACGATCGATCTTGCCGCCGTCATGGCGCAAGCCTCGGAAACGTTCGAAACGGTGGCAACGGCGCCCGAAGACATGGCGCTCTTGCACTTCACCAGCGGCACCACAGGAAAGCCGAAGGGTGCCGTGCATGTGCACGAGGCCGTGGTCGCGCACAACATGACCGGGCGCCTCGCGCTCGATTTGCATACCGACGATATCTTCTGGTGTACCGCCGATCCCGGCTGGGTGACCGGCACCTCCTACGGAATCATCTCTCCACTGACCAGTGGCACGACCATGATCGTCGACCAGGCCGAATTCGACGCTGAGCGCTGGTATCGCATCCTGCAGGACCAGAAGGTCAGCGTTTGGTACACCGCGCCGACGGCCATTCGCATGTTGATGAAGGTCGGCGCCGATTACGCCAAGAAATACGATCTGTCGAAACTGCGCCTGATGGCGAGCGTGGGCGAACCACTCAATCCGGAAGCCGTGGTGTGGGGTGTCGAGGCCTTCGGCAAGCCGTTCCATGACAACTGGTGGCAGACCGAGACCGGCGGCATCATGATCTCGAATTATCTGGCCATGGATGTGAAACCGGGTTCGATGGGCCGCCCTTTGCCGGGTATCGAAGCGGGCATCGTCGAGCATGAGGAAGGCGGCGGGGTGCGCGAAATCACCAAGCCGATGGCCATGGGCGAGCTCGCGCTGCGCCCCGGCTGGCCGTCGATGATGCGCGCCTATCTGCACGAAGAGGCGCGTTAC
>JAKAMD010000138.1 GCA_021823875.1 Pseudomonadota bacterium
CATAGCCTTCGCGAGAATCAAACAGAGCAAGCGCAACCCTAAAAAGGCTGGACATCCCGTCACCGAACAAATCTGCAGCGTGCCTAGCTCCAGACTTTGTCTCATAAAGGATATAGGTCTGCCCCCGCGACAGCTCAATTCTCCATGTATTAAGCTGCGGAAGCAGCTTCTTAAGTAGCTCATCAAATTTTGTTCGATCATCCGTGGACATTCCGGCAATCCGCGACACAAAGAGCGGATCTTCGATCTCTCGCGTGTCACGAGTAAAATAGTTTTGCCAGTACTGCCCTTGCTCGACTTTTTGTGTTCCGGTGTAAGGCGCCCACGAGCGCCTAGAAGGCACGATGCGAAAATCGTCAGCTTTAGGCCAAGCATTCTGGTCGCCCGCAGGGACCAGGCTGGCACCCAGATCCGGATTGGAAACTGATTTTGTTTGCCCGGCATCATTCGTCAGCGAGATCGATAGCATTTTTCCTTCATGCCGATGCTCCAAATCAACTTGCCTCGGAACCAATACAAGTCGAAACGCATTCAAAGCACTGGTCTTGCCAGAATTGTTCGGCCCAACAAGAACGGTGAGGCCGCTTCCCATATTTCCGTTTGGTTGCGCTGGCGAAATATTACGAGCATCATAAAATCCACGGTAATTCTCTATCGTAATTAGCGTTATCTTGGGCATAAGACTCACACCGGTAAATTATCGTGCTTCCTTGCCGGCCATTCGATGTGCTTGTTGCGCAGCATCGCCAGCGTCCGTGCAATGCGCTTCCTCGCCGCGTGCCGCATGATCACGTCGCCTTCAGCATCGCCGCCAGCCGCGCATCGAGCTCCGGCAGCATCACGATCCCCTCCTGATCGCTGCCGGAAGAATGCACCACGATCCAGGTGCACGGCTGGCCGCTCTCGTTCGCCGGCGCGTGCGGCACGTCGGCCGGGCAGAACGCCTGCTCGCCGGCCTTGAGCACGACGCGGTGTTCCAGCGCATCGCCGTAATAGACCGCGCATTCGCCCTCGAGCAGATAGGCGATGGTCTCGATGCCCTTGTGATAATGCACCTTGGCGCGCGCGCCGGGCGGCATCGGCATGACGTTCATGCAGACCTTCTCGGCGCCCACCGTCTCGGCGGAGGCGCCGGCGCCGTAGGTGATGCCCTGCTTGCCCTGATAGGTCCGCCCCGGCTTGACCACCGCAAAATGGTCCGTCCCCGACAAAGCCATAATGAAAACTCCTTCTCCTAAAGCGGCAAATTATCGTGTTTCCGCGCCGGCCATTCGATGTGTTTGTTCCTGAGCATCGCCAGCGCCCTTGCAATCCGCTTGCGCGTCGAGTGCGGCATGATCACGTCGTCGATATAGCCGCGCTCGGCCGCCACGAACGGCGACAGGAAGCGCTCCTCGTATTCCTTGGTGCGCGCCGCGATCTTGGCCGGGTCGTCCATGTCGGCGCGGAAGATGATCTCGACCGCGCCCTTGGCGCCCATCACCGCGATCTGCGCGGTCGGCCAGGCATAATTGACGTCGCCGCCGACATGCTTACTGGCCATCACGTCATAGGCGCCGCCGAAGGCCTTGCGGGTGATGATGGTGACCAGCGGCACCGTGCACTGGCTGTAGGCGAACAACAGCTTGGCGCCGTGCTTGATCAGCCCGTTGTATTCCTGCGCGGTGCCGGGCAGGAAGCCGGGCACGTCGACGAAGGTCACGATCGGGATATTGAAGGCGTCGCAGAAGCGCACGAAGCGCGCGCCCTTGCGGGAGGCGTCCGAGTCGAGCACGCCGGCCAGCACCATCGGCTGGTTGGCGACGAAGCCGACCGTGCGGCCGGCGATGCGGCCGAAGCCGGTGACGATGTTCTTGGCGTAGGCGGCGGAGATCTCGAAGAAGTCGCCCTCGTCCACCACCTTCAGGATCAGCTCCTTGATGTCGTAGGGCTTGTTCGGGTTGTCGGGGATCAGCGTGTCGAGCGAGTCGTCGTGGCGGTCGACGTCGTCTAACGTCGGCCATTCCGGCACGCCGCTCTCGTTGTTGGAGGGCAGGAAGTCGATCAGCCGGCGCATCTGCAACAGGCATTCGACGTCGTTCTCGAAGGCACCGTCGGAGACGCCCGACTTGGTGGTGTGCACCGAAGCGCCGCCCAGCTCTTCCGCCGTGACCACCTCGTTGGTCACCGTCTTCACCACGTCGGGGCCGGTGACGAACATGTAGGAGGTGTCGCGCACCATGAAGATGAAATCGGTCATGGCCGGCGAATAGACGTCGCCGCCGGCGCAGGGGCCCATGATCACGCTGATCTGCGGGATGACGCCGGAGGCGATCACGTTGCGCTTGAACACCTCGCCATAGCCGCCGAGCGCGGCCACGCCCTCCTGGATGCGGGCGCCGCCGGCGTCGAACAGGCCGATGACCGGACAGCGCGCCTTCATCGCCATGTCCTGCACCTTGATGATCTTCTGCGCGTGCGTCTCCGACAGCGAGCCGCCGAACACGGTGAAGTCCTTGGAGAACAGGTAGACCGCGCGGCCGTTGATGGTGCCCCAGCCGGTGACCACGCCGTCGCCGGGGATCTTGCTCTTCTCCATGCCGAAGTCGTTGGAGCGGTGCTCGACGAACATGTCGAACTCCTCGAACGAGCCCTTGTCGAGCAGCAGCTCGATGCGCTCTCGTGCCGTTAATTTCCCGCGCTGGTGCTGGGCCTCGATGCGGCGCTTGCCGCCGCCCAGGCGGGCGTCCGCCCGCCGCTGCTCCAGCCGGTCGAGAATGTCCTTCATGGCGCCCTGCCCGTTCGGTCCGAAACTCAAATTCCGAGCAAATGGCATAGCACGGCCGGGCCGCGATCACACTTCCCTCTCCCCGTCCCTTACGGGGCAAGGGAAACGCGCTTGGCATCCCGGCCCAAGCCTGCTTAGAAGCCCCCCATGTCCGAACCCATGTCCGAAACTCCCGCCATCGCCGACCTCATCCAGCAGGGCCTGTTCCACCACCGCCAGGGGGACTTCGCGCAGGCCATGCAACGCTATTCCGACGTGCTGCGCATCGATCCGAACAACGCCGATGCGCTCTATTACGTCGCCTCCATCGCCTGCCAGGAGGAGCAGTACAAGGAAGGCATCGGGCTCGCCCGCAAGGCGCTGGCCGCCGGCCCGCCGCAGGCGCGCATGCACAACCTGATCGGCAAGGCGCATGAGCGGCTGGGCGAGCATCTGGAGGCGATCAAGGCCTTCGATGCGGCGATCGCCACCGATCCCACTTTCGCCGAGGCGCACGGCAACCGCGCCCTGCTGTTGAGCGACGCCGGCATGCCGGAGGAAGCGCTGAAGAGCTTCGACCGCGCGCTCGCGCTCGATCCCGCTGCGGTGCCCGACTGGGTCAACCGCGGCACGCTGTTGCTGGAGCTCGGCCGCTTCGAAGAAGCGCTCGCCAGCTTCGAGAAGGCGATCGCGCTCGCGCCCGAGGACGCCCATACGCAGATGGGCCGCGGCAATGCGCTGGCCGCGCTCGGCCGTTACGCGGACGCCGAACAGGCCTACCAGCAGGCGATCGCCCGCAATCCCAAACTTGCCATCGCCCATACCAAAAAGGCGATGGCGGTGATTTATCAGGGCCGCCTGGCCGAGGCGCGCAAGCTGCTCGAACAGAGGATGGCCCTGCAGCCGAAGGACGCCAGCACCGCCTTCGCGCTGGCGCAGCTCATGCTGCTGATGGGCGACTGGCGCGCGGCCTGGCCGCTGTTCGAAAGCCGCGCTTCGCTGCCGCAGCCGTCCTATGCACCGCTCGAAGGCGAGCGCTGGCAGGGCCAGGCGCCCGGCGGTTACCGCCTGGTGCTGCTGGCCGAACAGGGGCTGGACGACACCCTGCAATTTGCCCGTTATGCGTCGCTGTTGGCCGGGCGCGGCCACGACGTCACTGTGCTGGCGCCGCCGGTGCTGGCGCCGCTCTTGCGCAGCCTGCCCGGCATCGAACGGGTGACGAGCAGCCTCGACGAGATCGCCGCCGACAAGCGCCCCTATCGCTGGCTGCCGCTGCTCTCGACGATGGGCCTGATGCACCTGACCGCCGACACGGTGCCGGCACAGGAGCCTTATCTCGCGGCCGAGCCCGAGCGGGTGGCGCGCTGGCGCGACAAGCTGGGCGACGGTTTCAAGGTCGGCATCAGCTGGCAAGGTGCCACCGGCGGCACGCCGCTCGCCACCTTCGCCCCGCTCGCCGAGCTTACCGGCGTGCGGCTGATCTCGCTGCAGAAAGGCCCGGCGGCCGGCGAATGCGCGCGGGTGCCATTCGGCAGCAAGATCGAACACCCGCTCAATGCCAACGACATCAGCGCGGAAGGCTTGCTCGATATGGCTGCGGTCATGGCCAATCTCGATCTGGTGGTGAGCATCGACGCGCTGCCGGCGCATCTCGCCGGCGCACTCGGGCGGCCAGTGTTCCTGGCGCTGCCGCGCATCCCGGACTGGCGCTGGCTCACCGAGCGCGAGGACTCGCCGTGGTATCCGACCATGCGCCTGTTCCGGCAGGACGACACGCGGCAATGGCAGCCGGTGTTCGCGCGCATCGCCGCGGCCATCCGTGAGCGCGCGGGCGGCTAGAGCATTAGTGGCCTAATCCAAGCCGCTGTCCTTCGCCACTTTGCGGAAGAGTGCCGCCGTCTCCGGGCCGAAGTGGAAGGCGGACAGGAAATCATCGATGCCATAACCCGGCAGTGTCCGGCGGATCGCGGCGAGTTGCGCGACCGCCTCCGCGTGCCGGCCGGCGAGCGCCAGACAATAGGCGGCGATGCCCTGGGTATGAGCGTGCGCATTCGGGCGCGCGACGCCCTTCACCGCCCAGTCGGCGGCCTCCTCGAACTTGCCGACACGCACCAGCGCCATGGCGCGCGCGCACAGGATCGCGAACAGCAGCGGATCGAACGGACTGAGATGACGCGATTGATCGGAGTGTCGCACGGCGGCGCCGGGATCACCGGTCTGCGAGTGCACGAACGCCAGCGTGTAGTGGCCGAGCGCGAAATTCGGACTGAGGTCGATCGCCCGCTCAAGTTCGACCAGCGACTGATCGTGGAAGCCGCGCAGCCACATGGCGCGGCCCATGGCCCAGTGCGCCGCCGGGTCGCGATCGTCGGCCATCAGGCTTTGCCCGGCCGCGGCATAGGCGCGCTCGGTCTCCGCCTCGCGCGCCGCCCAGCCTTGGAAGGCGTTCTGCCAATGCGTGAACGACAGGCCGGCATAGGCGCGCGCGAAGGTCGGATCGAGCCGCACCGCGGTTTCGAAGAAATGCCGCGCGCGCTCGTTGTCGTCTTTCTGGAACCGGTACATGTGCCAGAGGCCGCGGTGATGCGCTTCCCAAGCATCCAATGAACTCGGCGGCTTGAGAATGGCCCGGTTCCGCTCGAGCGTCTCGATCTCGTTGGCGATCGAGGCGACGATGCGATTGCCGATCTCATCGAGCACAAGGAAGGCGTCGTCGAGGCTGTGGTCAAACACTTCGGCCCAGACGATGCGCGCCGTGCGGGTTTCGCTCAGCTCGACCGTCACGCTGAGGCGTTTGTCGCGGCGCTGCAACGATCCACTCACGACGTAATCGACATTGAGGATGCGCCCGGCTTCGTCCGAACCAATGCCGCGCTCCTGCAGCGCAAACACGGTGCCCTGCGCGATCACGAACAGGCTGCGCAGCTTGGCGAGCCGGGTGATCACGTCATGCACGAGACCGTCAGCGGAACCGCCGCCGCTGCCGCCGCCTTCGCTGCGGTCGACGAAGGGCATCACCGCGATAGAGGCACGGCGCGCGCCCACGGGGGCGCCGGCATCCGGCTCTGTTTGCGGCGCAACGGTCGCCACTTGCACCCGCACCTGACTCTCGGCCTGCGCGCGCGCCGCTTTCCATACGCGCTGGATTTCGGCGTGATCGAGCCCTTCCGCATCGAACAGACGGGCGGTCGCCGCCAGATGTTCTTCGCCCTCGCGGATGCGGCCGCGGCGCGCCAAGGCGTTCAGCAGGACTTCGTGGACGCGCGGATCGAACGGCGCCAGTGCGAGCCACTGATCGAGATAACCGAACACCGCGTCGTCGGCTGCGCTCTTGACCAGATGCTCCAGCAGCGCGGCGTGGATGCCGCGCAGCCGGCGGCGCTGCGCGGTGAGCCAGCCGTAGAACGCCGGATTGCGGTCGATCTCCAGGCCCTCCAGGAATTCGCCTTGAAAGAGCGCGACGAGCACCTGCAGCCGCTCAGGTGAAAGCGTCTCGATGCTGGCCTGGGCCACGCGTTCGATCTCGATCGCATCGACGAAGACATCGCCGACGTCGAGCCGGACACTCTCGCCGCTGGCGACGATGCGCCGCCACTCAGGCTCATCGAGGATGCTTCTGACCTTACTCAGACACCAGCGCAACTCGCCGCGCGGATCGTTCGGAACATCCCACAACAGTTCACAGAGTTGACTGCGGGTAAGCGTGTGCGGCGCAAGTGCCAGATAGGCGATCAAGGCGCGCACCTTGCGGGAACCCGGCAGCGCAACCGCCTTTCCGTCGCGGCTAACGGACAAAGGCCCGAGCAGCCGCAACTGGAGCGGGCCTTTTGGGCTCGTCCGGCGCGATTCCACGCTCATTCCCACGCTGTCTCCCTCGTTCGGCTCCACGCGCGCCTGTTACCGACAATTCGAGCCCAGATCCGGCCGATGTCGTGGGCCGCCGCAAGCATAGCGCATCAGTCGACCGAAGGGAGAACCATCATGGTCAATTCGACAGCCGCCGTCAGGCAAGGCCGCCCCGCCGCACAGCCCCTGCCCGACTTTCAGGCACTCAAAACGCGGCAGCACGCCGCCTGGTCGTCAGGCGATTACGGCCTCATCGGCATCACGCTGCAGATCGTGGGCGAGCAGCTTTGCGAGGCGCTCGACCTGCGCGCGGGCCAGAAGGTGCTCGACGTCGCCGCCGGCAACGGCAACGTTACGCTCGCCGCCGCGCGGCGCTTCTGCGAAGTGACCTCGACCGACTATGTGCCGAGCCTGCTCGAGCGCGGCCGTAACCGCGCCGGCGCCGATGGCCTGCACATCGATTTCAAGGAAGCCGACGCCGAAGCCCTGCCGTTTAGCGACGGCGCGTTCGATGCGGTGGTCTCGACCTTCGGCGTCATGTTCACGCCCAACCAGGACAAGGCCGCGGCCGAGCTCGCGCGCGTGTGCCGCTCCGGCGGCAAGATCGGGCTCGCCAATTGGACGCCGGACGGCTTCATCGGCCAGATGTTCAAGACACTCGGCAAATATCTGCCGCCGCCGGCCGGCGCCAAATCGCCGGCGTTGTGGGGCACGCGTACCTGGTTGATCGAAACGTTCGGCCCCGTTGCGGCGTCGATTGCGGCCGAACCGCGCAACTTCAATTTCCGCTACCGCTCGGCGCAGCACTTCGTCGACTTCTTCAAGACCTATTACGGCCCGATGCTGAAAGCCTTCGGCGCGCTCGACGCCGACAAGCAAAAGAGCCTGCATGCCGATCTCATCGCGCTGATCGAAAGCCTGAACGTCGCCACGGACGGCACCATGGTGGTGCCGGGCGAATACCTCGAAGTGGTGATCGTGAAGAAGTGACCCGCAACGCGTGAGCAAAAGAGAAGGAACGCAACCATGACCGCATTATCGTTGTACGACCGGCTCGGCGGCGCCAAGGGCATCGCGCAGATCGTGGACGACGTCCTGGCCAATCACCTCAAGAACCCGGTCGTCAAGACTCGGTTCGAGAACGGCACCGATCTGACGCACCTGAAGAAGATGGCGATGGAGTTCTTCTGCGCCGGCGCGGGAGGGCCTGAGGCCTATACCGGCAAGGACATGATGGCCGCGCACAAAGGTATGAACATCAACGAGCAGGAATATCTGGCGGTGATGGACGACATCGTGGGCGCGCTGGCGAAGAACAAGATGGGTGACGACACCGTCAAGGACGTCGTCGCCATTCTCTATTCGCTCAAGGGACAGGTGATCCGCGTCTGATGACGGCCCCGCCCGCGCGCCGCCATCAGGCGGCCGCGGTGCGGCGGTTGAACTGCCGCAGGGCGAGCGCGATTGCCAGCATGGCCAGACCGCCGAGCAGCACCGAGAGCGGCGTGGCGCCGAGCTTCTCGAACCACTGCGTATAGAAATGGATGGCGCCGAAGCCGGCGGCGACATTGACCATCCAGCGCCGGTTCGCCTGCACACCCCAGATCATCGCAGCGATCAGCGCCAGCGCCCAGGCGATGCTGAAAGCGCCTGCCGGAATGATCGTGTCGCGGAACGATACGGAGGCCGCGCCGTTCATCCGGCGCAGCAGCATCAAGGGATCGCCCCACAGCGAGCCGATCCAGAAACCGAAATTGACCAGCACGATCGACGTGCGCGCCGCCGCCAAGGCGATACGCTCGTAGTCGCTCGGAAAACGCGCTGACGCCAGATAGGTCGCCAGCGCGAGCGCAGCGAACAGCACGACGGTCAGTGGTGGCTCGAAGA
>JAKAMD010000139.1 GCA_021823875.1 Pseudomonadota bacterium
GGCACTGGCGACATAGAGCTGTTCCTCGTCACGCCGGCCACGCTCTGCATTCCCGGTTCAAATACCATCACCGACCAATTCGATCAGGCCGCCGGGCCGGATGGCCGCGCCGCCGGCAAATGCCTGGGCCTGCCGGTCAAGGCCAGCACGTCGGCGATCCTGGTGCCGGAGGAAAAGGACCTTCAGTCCATTTACCCGCAATGGGCCACGTTCTTCGGCAAGACGCCCGCCCTCATCCAGTCGATCCGCTATGCCGGACCGTACGACTTCAAGGACGACATTCTCGTGCCGCTGCCGCGCGGCGTGCGCAGAGCGCTAAACGCGGACAAGTCCGGAAACATAATGGACCACTTCAATCCGCCGCTGCTGCCCCAATACAAGCCGGCTTGCCTCAAGAAACCGGACCGAGGTCCCTGCAAAGGCAGCTTTGAAGCCTATTACTTCGACAGCAAAAGCCGGCACTGCAAGGCGTTCATCTGGGGCGGCTGTCAGGGCGAGGTTCCGTTTGAGACCCAGCAGGATTGCGAGAGGACGTGTTTTACACCGTTGCCGGAATAGCAAGAGGCGGCACAGGAACATTCAAGGCGAACGGTTGCAACATCGCCCTGAACGATTTGAGTGGCAGTCCTATCGATGGAGCGGCGGCGGAATCGGCAACCGCGGACCCAGAGGCAGAATCACATGACCCAGGAAACTGAGCGCCCCACTCTGTCCATACGGCCGTCGAAGGCCGCGTCGCGCGCGGGCATCATCATGCTGATTTTCATGTTCCTGTTCGGCATCGGATTTTCATTCCTCGTCGGGAACGTCCTGTATGAAAACGAGGCTCCGACAGGCTTCGCCTTTGTGTTCATCGTTTTCATGATCGGGTGGTTTGGAATCGTGATCTATCTCTTGATTTACAATTTCCAGAATCTGAAGCGCGAAAAAGGCGTGCCGCTCATCGAAATTGACGTCAGCAAGGATCAATGAGCCATTTTTGTTGGAGGTGACGGCTGGCCTGTTCGATCTTGTGCATCGATCGCCAGGGATGGTTTTAAGTTCGAGCGTCAAGGGCTGAGCGGATCGATGGTGCGCACGGCGAACATGACGCCGTGCGGCTCATGACGGATACGGTTGAAATCATCGTCTGATATCCGCCCGCGGCAATAAAACGGACGCCGCCCGAACCGAATTTATGAGGACGCGGCCTGGAACCAGGCGGAGCGAAGCGCTCCGCTCAGCGGGCATCCCGCCCGTACGGACTGAACAGGCGGTTGACGCCGGAATTGTACTGAGCGTCGAACGAGCTTTGCGCATTACGCGCGCCGAACTGGACCGACGTGCCGCCCGGGGCGCGCATGGTCACGCTGCCATCGTGGCTGGTGGTGCCTTGTAGCTGCTGGTCGGGGTCCTGGAACTGGGCGCCGCCGGCAGCTGTGGAGCCATCGGCCGTGCTGAAGGTGAAGGCATGCGCTACCTGCGCTGCGCCGAGCGTGACGCCGAGCGCGGCGATGGCGATCAGGGCGGCTTGCGGCAGGCGGCGCGAAAAGGTCAGCGGCATAACGGCTTTACCCCGGTTTTCAGGTCCAACCCGATTCAATTAGGCGCCGACATTATGTCGGCATAGCGGCAATCCGTCGCTGCATGGCTGCACGGATAACCCTGGCGCGCTCTTTGCGTCTCTGCCTAACATTACAGCAGGGGGAACCCCATGCCAACCACGCTACCTGAAGGCAAGCCGGACGGGCGTTTGGAAGGTATCAACGCTCGGCTGGGTGCACGCTTGACCGCCCGTTTGGCGGTCGCGTTGAAGTTCGCCATGGTCGTATCGGTGCTTTTGTTGGCCGCGACGGTGCAGATCTCGCTGCAGATCTACGCTGCCATGCCGCATCACACGATTGGCCAGATGATGGTGATGCTGGAAAAGCAACGCTGACGGGCGGGACTTACGCGTAACCCTCGCAGCGCGGGATCGGTCACGCGCGGGCTATTGATGTTGTTTGCCCAATGGCGCTCCGACCCGGCGCAGCAGCTTGCCGTCATCTACGACGAGAGCGATGAAATCGCGGCCTTGAACGAGGCCGGCGCAGCGCCGCCGCGCAGCGGGCATCCGGCCTAAGCGTCAGGCCAGGCGCGGCAATCGCGGTGATCGCAGCGTGCCGCCAGCGGCGAAACGATAACGGCACGGCGGCCCCATCCCGGTGACGATGGTTTCCATTGGTTCACCATGACACGCGAATATTGACGCTGCATGGCGGCATGCGGCCGCCGCGTAACGAGACCGAAACGGGTGGCGCGGTATTTGCTTAGCCGTGCTTGGGCCTATCGATTATCGGACGAGGTACCTATGCCGACCCACTTGCCGCTAGGCGGCCACCGGAAGAATTCCGGACGCGCGAGCTTCGCATTGTCATCTGCCATGCTGACGTCGGTGCTGCTGTTTGCGGCGCTGGTGCAAATCACTGAACAGCTTCACTTTTCGACGCCTGCCTACGCGCAAATTGATACGACAGAAACGCCAACCGTGAC
Source organism: Pseudomonadota bacterium (assembly GCA_021823875.1). Classification (GTDB taxonomy): domain Bacteria; phylum Pseudomonadota; class Alphaproteobacteria; order Rhizobiales; family Xanthobacteraceae; genus Pseudolabrys. The sequence goes on from JAKAMD010000139.1 coordinate 2,512, forward strand.
ACGCTGATATCGCGAACGCGATACCCACTGAACCCGGCTCGGGAGACGAGCCGGTGGTCATATCTGTGCTGCCGTGGCGAGGTGCGGCGCGCTCAGTGCACGCTGGCGCTGGCGGAGTGCCGGAGCCGCTCGATCTCTTCTTTAACCGCCAATTTTTTCCGCTTGAGTTCCACTATCTTCAGATCATCGACCGCGGGATGGGCCAGGCAATCGTTGATTTCTTCTTGTAGCGCCTGATGCCGTTTCTCGAGTTCCGCAAGGTGCGATTGCATCGACATGCACAATGTCTCCTCAATCAGTGGCTCTAAGCAAAAATCATCATACTCCATATTTTGAGCGCGGGCGACGGCATTGTTGCCGCGCCCACGGCCAGCCGGCATAAAGTGCTTTTTTACCGGTTGTTTACCGGTGACCCGCGCTTGAACCCGCTTGTGGAAAACGCGATACTTCACGCCATTGCAGGCTCCTTTGCAGATATCCCCGGGGCTTGGCAGAACCAGCGGTGGCAATGACCCACGAGGAAGAGCGCGAGTTGCGGGAGCTTTTGGCGCGCCTGCAGCAGGAACATCGCGATCTGGACGCCGCAATCGTGGCGTTAGCGGAGTCGCCGGGGTCCGATGTGATCCAGGTGCAGCGTCTCAAGAAGCGCAAGCTCGTGCTGCGCGATCGCATTCGCGCCGTCGAAGATCAGCTCACGCCGGATATCATCGCCTAAGGATTTTTGTGCCGCCGCTCCGGAACGCGGCCGAACGCCGCAAGCCTGCAGCGATCGCGGCGGTAAACTTATCCGCGCCGCTCGCGCTTGCGCGCATACATGGCGCGGTCGGCAAGCTCGATCAGCGCAGCAGGCTCGATCGCCGGGTCGAGCGGCACGGTGCCGGCGCTGGCGCCGACTGCCAAGCGCTCCGACCCGTGGGTGATGCTGGCCGCTTCGATGACTTTCTCCAAGTCCCGGGCCTTGGCCGCCGCCTGCGCATCGTTGATGTGCCAGAGCAGCGTACCGAACTCGTCGCCGCCGAGCCGTCCCACCACGTCGGACGCCCGCACATGCGCGGCGAGCCCGTCCGCCACCACCTTGAGCAATTTGTCGCCGACGGCATGGCCATGGCGGTCGTTGATCACCTTGAAGCCGTCGAGATCGATGAACATCAGGACCGCCGGCGTGCCGTAGCGACCCACATAGGCCAGCGCGCGCTTGAGCTCGCGCTCGAAACCGCGCCGGTTGAGAACATCGAGCAGCGGATCGATGTCGGCGCGCGCCTCCAGCTCGGCAATTTGCCATTCGGCGCGCAGCAGTTCCTCTTTCAACCGGGCGATTTCCGCGCGCAGGTCCGCCGCCGTCGTTGCGGCAGCACCTGCCGATCCTTCACCGCCGTCCCGATCCACCTGCTGCCTTCCGCGAATCTACCTGAAGTCGCATGATACCGCGTTTCGCGGACCTGCGGAGAGCGGAAAGCCTCGATCGGGGTCTAATTCAGAGCATTATCGTATTCACGGTCCGGTTTTCGATCTCGCCACGCACATGGGCGTAGAGGCGCGGATTGCGGGCCGACAGGATCTGCAGGGCCGCCAGCACGGCATTGGCCGGCTCCATCACGGTCATCACCGGCACCGCGCTTGGGCCCCGCAGCGACGACCAGACGTCTTCGTGGAAATCCTTGGCGCTGGCCGGCACCGTGATCACCGGGATGTTCGACAGCGCCGACAACACCGGCCCGGCACCGTTCGAGCGGCCGATATTGGCGATCACCACCGTGTCGGGCACTTCCTGCGCCATGCGGTACAGCGTGTGGGCACCCCTGACCGGCTCCTTGTGGATCGAGCAAGTCACCACCGTCATCAGGTCCTTCAGCTCACCGAGCGCTTCCGAGAACGCCTCGGTCTTGTCCATCTCCGAGCCGCGCCAAAGGATGATGCGCTGTTGCGGAACGCGGAAACGGCTGGTGACATCGGCCACGTGGCGATACTTCGCCACGACATCGTCGAGCGCGCCGCCGTCGCGATAGACCTGCTTGTCGATATAGGCGCCGCTTTCCAGCACGCGCCAGGAATCGTTGTCGATCACATCGGCCAGCAGCAGCTTGCCATTCTTGTCGATGCCAAACTCGACCTTCAGGTCAACCAGCGTGCCGCCCTCGAGCTGCCAGGCCTTTTCCAGGATTAGGAAGGTCTGCCGCAGGATGCGCTGCATTTCCGGGAAGAACTTGGCCTCGCCAGCGTGGCTGAAGACCTCCGCGGCCGGCAGCACCAAGAACGGCTCCTGGCCGATCAGCGGCTTGGCGGGGTTGAACAGTTTGATCTCTTTGTCTCCGTCGGCGTAGCTCATGAGCGGATCGTCGGAGACCAGCGGCTTGCCCTTCCAGTTCTTGTCCTTGGTCTTGAGATAGAACTCGACCAGGAGCTTCGGAAACAGCTGACCCTTGGCGATGTGCGGATTGCGCTTGATGTAGGAGCCATGCGCCTCGCGCCGTGCCACCACCTCGTAAGGCAGCATGGTGCACTGCGGCGCCAGGAACGAAATCGGGCTGTCCTGCTCGGTGAAACCGACCGGCAGACCGCAGGCCTTCAGCAGACGGAAGACATTGCAGGTGGTGGCGGTGGCGAGCCGGCCCTTGTCGGGGATGATGTCATGCTTGGCGCCGTCGCCGGCGGTGATGTCGTCCTTCGCGACAACGAGCACCAATTCGGGATTGCCGTCGATCCGATGGATCTTCTTGGTCTTTCCCTCTGCGACCAGCGCGCCGGGGGAATGCTTGGCGGCAAAGCGTTCGGTTGTTGGAGCGTCCACGGCTGCGTTCCCATGTTGGTGGTGCGAGAAAAATGGGCCTTAGACACCAATTCGTCCACCCCGCGCAAGCGCGAATTGACGCAGTCCACCGGCTTCTGCGCGCCGCGGAAAGCCGCCGGCCCCCGCACTGGCGGCCTGCAACCCCGGCGTGAATGCGCTAGGCTTGTCCCATGCAGGCCCGCTTCCCCGACCGTTTGCGGCTGCCGCTCGATTTCGATCCAGGGCGGCTCGCCGCCGATTTGACGGCCGTCGCAGGCGCCGGCTGGATCGCCCATTTCGTCACGCAGAACTACGAGGGCGACTGGAGCGTGATCCCGCTGCGCGGGCCGACCGGGGCCAGCCATCCGATCAAGATGATCTATTCCGACCCTTCCTGCACCGACTTCGCCGACACACCCCTCCTCGCCGCCGCGCCCTATTTCCGGGAGGTACTGGCCTCCTTTGCCTGCCCGCTCATGGCGGTGCGGCTGATGCGGCTCGCCCCCGGCTCGCTGATCAAGGAGCACACCGACCTCGACCTTTCCTTCGAACAGGGCACCGTGCGCATCCATATCCCGGTGACCACCAACGACGGCGTCGATTTCCGGCTCAACGGGGTGCGCTGCCCCATGCCGGCCGGCTCGACCTGGTATCTGCGGCTGTCCGACCCACACAGCGTGGCCAACCGGGGCGACAGCGACCGGGTCCACATGGTGATTGACGCCAAGGCCAACGATTGGGTGGCGGCCCTTTTCGCGCGGGCCGGAGCGCCCCTGCCCGCCTGACCGGCCGGTTCCCGGGAGCCCTGGCGGGCAGGCCTGGAAAGGCAGGCTTTTGATGGACTCTACACCGCTTTTCTGCTAGAGCCGCGCGACTCTAGACCAGTTTTTCGGGCCCGTTTCGGTCTCGTTTTCCGGGACCGGCGCCCGCCATCCAGACCGGACACCTACGAAGGAGAAAGCGTGCAGGTACTCGTTCGCGACAACAACGTCGACCAGGCGCTCAAGGCGCTCAAGAAGAAGATGCAGCGCGAGGGCATTTTCCGCGAGATGAAGCTTCGCGGCCACTACGAGAAGCCCTCGGAAAAGAAGGCGCGGGAAAAGGCGGAAGCGATCCGCCGGGCCCGCAAGCTCGCGCGCAAGAAGATGCAGCGCGAAGGCCTGCTGCCGGCCAAGCCGCGTCCGACCACTGGCGGCCCGGGTGGCGGCCATGGCGGCCATCGTGGCGCCCCGCGCATGGGCTGAGGCTCATCCGAGCCTCATCACGCGACGCTTCGACGACGCCAAGCGCGGGCCCAAAATTGCCCGCGCTGTTGCTTTTTGGGGGCCTCCAACGCCGAACCTTCGCCGCATTCGCCGCGCTGGTTAAACCCTCCAGTTCCCCCATGACAGTCAAGTTCCCGATGAGACTTCCGCCGACCGGCCGCCCACACCTCCTGCTGGCGCTCGCCTTGATGCTCCCTTTGGCGCTGGCGCTTGGCGCCTGTTCGACCACGGGCTTCGATGCCGCCTCGACTGGCGCGCCGGAAAGCGAGGACTCGCTCTACGCCACCTCGCCGGCCAATATCGAATCGCTCACCCGCGTGGTGCAGCAGAACCCGAACGACCCGCAGGCCTACAACATGCGCGGCTCGGTATTCGGCAAGGGCGGCCGCTACAACGAAGCGCTCGCCGACTTCGACAAGGCGATCAGCATCGATCCCAATTACGCGCAGGCCTATGCCAATCGCGGCCTGGTCTATCGCGAGACCGGCAAGCTCCCGCTGGCGCTCGCCGACTACAACAAGGCGCTCTCGATCGACCCCAATTACGCCAATGCCTATCTCGGCCGTGGCATGGTCTATCGCCAGGAGAATAAGCTGATCGCCGCCTTGCAGGATTTCAACAAGGCGATCGCCATCCGGCCCGACAATGCGCAGGCCTATTACAATCGCGGCCTGCTCTATCAGAGCCAGAACCAGCACAATTACGCCATCGACGACTTCACCACCGCGATCGGGCTGTCGACCCAGCAGGCCGAGCCCTATATCGCGCGCGGCTTGAGCTATCTGGCGGTGAAGAACTACAAGGCCGCCGCCAGCGACCTCGACAATGCGGTGGCCATCGAACCGCAGAACGTGCAGGCCTGGGTCAGCCGCGGCCTCGCCTATGAACGGATGGGCGACAAAGAACACGCCGCCGGCTCCTATGCGCGCGCGCTCAACATCGACAATAGCTATCAGCCGGCGCGCGACGGCTTCCAGCGCGTCGGCGGGCAATACGGGCAGAGCTATCAGACGTATTAAGCGAAGGAGTTCTTGCCTTGAGCGACGAGCGGGCCGGCGGCAGATCAGGCGAGCCGTGGGCGCTCGGCGCCATCCGCGCCATGAATCTCGAACTCGAAGCCGTATGCCAGAAACCGGGCTGCGGCTGGTTCGCTAGTTTCGACATCGACAAACTGATCGACGAATTCGGCGCGGACTTCGAACTCCCGGCCGACGGCGCGGATCTCACTTGCCGCATATGCGGCGGCCCGGTCGCATTCCGCCTCGCCTATCTTCATCCCGATCGGGACGAGCCCGACCAGGATTAGGGTCACGCCGCGCTGAACACGAAGCGCGTCCCCACCGCCGAGTGGATCACCTTATCGCCGAGCTCGGCGCGGGCGAGATCGTAGAAGCGGTCGCCGGTGCAGTGCCCGACGATGATGTAATCGGGATCGATGTCGCGGAACTCGGCGATCGCTTGGCGGATGTAGGTGTCGTCGAGCGGCGGCACGATATGGAAGCCGCCGATCACCGCGAGCACCTTGTCGATGCCGGATGCGGCCATCGCCGCGCGCACGGTGTTGATGACGCCGCGATGGCTGCACGAGGTGAGTACCACCAGGCCGCGGCCCTTGACGTTGTAGACGGTGGCGAGTTCGTGGTCGAAATCGTCGGGGATGTAGTCGCCGGTGTTCTTCTCCGGCGGCATCTTGGCGGGATCGCAGCCGAAGCCGTCGAAAATGCCGACAATCTCCTTGGTCGGGCGCAAGGGCGTCTCGAACGAGACTAGACCGATGCGGCCGGTGGTGAAGGCGTGGTCGGCGACCAGCGCCGGCTCCGACGCCATCATCAGCGTGAGCCCGGAATCCATGATCGCCTTGCGGTCGAGCGCGCCGAAATTGCCGCCGGCATTGCGGCGCAGGCAGAAGGTATCCTCGCCGCCGCAATA
>JAKAMD010000140.1 GCA_021823875.1 Pseudomonadota bacterium
AAGACTGAAATGCTAATCAGCCATAGCTAGGTGTGCTTCGCAATCATGCAAAAGCTGGTAGGTCATGCGGATGGCGTGAAGGTGTCGGGTCACCTAGCCAGGCTGGGCAGAGGGCGGTCCGACGCGCGTGTTTCGATCTCCGGCGCCGGCTCGAAATGCGTCACCACCACGTCGGCGCCCGCGTTGATTGGTGCCACCGCCGGCGCGAGCGCAACCCTCAAAAACAGTCCTCAAGGGGGGCAATGTTGGGCGCCGATTGGCATGTTCGGAAAGTCGATTCGGACCAAGTCGGGATGGCACTCCATTGAGCCGCGGATAGGCCGTCTGTGAATCAGCTCCAAACTCGGTCCCTTGAATTATCGGCAACAACTCCTCGTACGGAATAACTGAATTTGCATTAGGTGGGGGGGCACGAACGGCGCCAATCATGACCCCACGCCGACGAGTTATTCACAATACCCTTCATAAACTTACTGCCGATACTTGCAGCGATTTGACCCCCACGCCGAACCACAGACATTCACAGACATTCATTGTTGGAAACACGGTAGTCTGTCACCTCGCCTTCCGGTCGCGCCCGTCAGCCTTCAGCTATTCGATACCCAATGCCCGGTTCCGTCAGAATAATCCGGGGATCATTGGGATGTTCTTCGACCTTCTGCCGAAGTTGACCAACGTAGACACGAAGATATTGCGTGTCCTCACTATGCGCAGGACCCCAGACGGCAGTGAGAATCTGCTTATGCGTGACAACCCGTCCGGCGTGCCTCGCTAGAAACGACAAGAGCTCAAACTCTTTCGGCGTCAATCGTAGCTCGATTCCGGCCCGTATCGCCCGGTGACGGACCACATCGACTTCCAGATTCCCAACCTGTAATGAAGGGATTTCGGCTTTGCGCTGCATGTGATGGCGCAGCGCCGCCCGCATACGCGCGAGGAGTTCGCCGATGTTGAACGGCTTATTGACATAGTCGTCAGCGCCGAGATCGAGCGCTTCAATCTTTTCCGCCTCGCGCTCACGTGCCGACAGAACGATGATCGGCACATCTGACCATTCGCGCGCGCGTTTGATCACGTCCTTGCCATCGCCGTCGGGCAGCCCGAGGTCAAGCAGAACAACGTCCGGCGAGTCGGCTGCGATGCGCTTGATTGCTTCCGCTACGGAGCCGACGCCGATCATTTCGTAGTTGTTGGCTTCAAGCGCAGGCTTGAGAAAGCGCAGAATCGCCGCTTCGTCGTCGACCGCCAGGACGCGCATTCTTGCAGTCATGCCGGCATTTCCGGTCGCGGAAAACTCATGATGAACCGTACGCCCGAGCCGCTGGGAGCAGGGCTTTCCGCAGAGATCGAGCCGCCATGGGCATCCATGATGCCTTTGGCGATGGCCAAGCCGAGTCCGGTACCCTTGCTGCCGTCGGCGCGCGAGCTTGCCTGCCCCGTGCCTTTAACGAACTTGTCGAAAATATGCGGCAAAGCATCACTTGATATGCCGGGCCCATCGTCGCTGACATGCAATGTAATCTGATCTGACGTTACACTAGCCGTTACCACAACGTGTGTCTCCTTCGGCGTATGCGTCACTGCGTTGCCAACAATGTTGCCGATTGCCTGCTCGACCATCGTCGCGTCCGCACGGACGAGCGGAAGGCCCGCGGGAAGGTCAACCGCGATGCTTTGCTGCGCCCCGCGGCGCCGAGCAGCATTCACGACCCTCTCTACAACCTCGCGCAGATCGATCCAATCGCGCCGCAATTCCAAGGCGCCGGCATCGATGCGCGTGATGGCGAGAAGATTGCGGACCATCTCATCGAGACCCTCGGCTTCCTGTTTGATTTGCCCAAGCAGGTCCATCTTCGCGTTGGCGTCGAGCTTGTCGCCATAGTCGAGCAAGCTGGTCGCCGAGCCGAGGATTGACGAGAGCGGTGTTCGGAAGTCGTGAGAAATCGAGGCCAGGAGCGTATTGCGAACCCGTTCCGTTTCGGTCGCCGTCTTCGCGCTCACCATTTCGTTGGAGAGTGACGCGCGTTCCAAGGCAGCAGCCGTTTGTTCCGACAGTGTGTCGAGCAAGGCTCGCGCCTCCGCGTCAAGCGGCGGCATACCTTCTTCTTTCGCAACTCCGATGACCCCAAGCGTCTTGTTGCCAATGCGTAAAGGAATAAAGAACCACGGAATCGTCGGCAGTGTCCCGGTATCGGCGCCTGCCGCCTCGCCATGACTATATGCCCAGCGTGCCGCCGTAATAGTTGCCGCATTTAGCGTATCTTCGGGCGGCCATGCGGCGGTGAGTGTGAGATCGCCGTCGTGCGTCAGCAGCACGACCACGCCACGTCCGAGGCTGGCATGGATTTCACTGGCGGCACCTTCTGCAACCGCATCAAAGCTTGCCAGACCGGAAAGCCGCCGTGTGAACTCGTAAAGCCGACGCATGGCCCGCATGCGAATGGCGGATACGGTGGCTTGCTCGCGCACGCGCCCAGCCAGTGCCGACGTGATTACTGCCACGATCAAGAAGATGAGCAGTGCGAGCAGTTCGTAAGGTTCGGCAATGGTGAAGGTGTAGAGCGGCTGGATAAAAAAGAAATTGTAGACCAGGAATGATAGGAAGGATGCGTAGATCGCGGGCCAAATGCCGAAGCTCACGGCAACCAATAACACCGCAACAAGGAAGAGCATCGACAAATTCGGGATCGGCGTCAGGGCGGTTAGCAGTTCGCCGATCGCCAAGGCCGCGCCGATGGCGAACGTTGAGTAAATGAACGGCAGTGGCCCAATCGGAAACGCGGGACGCCGGGGCTGTGCCACTGTTGGCCTGGCCGCGTCCGTTTGCCGGGTGACGAGATGGATGGCGATATCCTCGGAACGGCGCACCAATTCGTGCGGCAGTGACCGGCGCAGCAGTTCGCTGAAGAAGCCGGCGCGCGAACGGCCGATTACGATCTGGGTGACGTTCTCGAACTTGGCGAAACGCAAGAGTTCGGCCGGCAGATCGCTGCCAGTGAGGGTCTGGGTCTCTGCGCCCAGCGCTTCAGCAAGCCTCATGGCATCATCCAGGCGGCGCCGCGCGGCGTCATCGAGACTTGTTCCTGGCCGCTCCACGGTGACCGCCAGCCAGGGCGCGTCCATCAGATCGGCAAGCCGCTTGGCCGTGCGAACGACGGTCGGCGAAATGGGGTCAGGGCCGATGCAGGCGAGAATACGCTCGCCCGCCGCCCACGGCCCCTCAATCGCCTGTGCCTGCATGCGCGAAATGAGATCGGCGTCGATACGCTCGGCCGCACGTCGCAACGCGAGCTCACGCAAGGCGGTCAGGTTTTGCGGCTTGAAGAAGCTCTCAACGGCGCGGGCGGCTGTGTCCTGGACATAGACCTTTCCTTGGGCGAGGCGTTTCAGCAGCTCATCGGGCGGGAAATCGACCAGCACGATTTCGTCCGCTTTATCGAACACCGTATCCGGTACGGTTTCGCGCACCCGCACCTTGGTGATCTTCAGCACAACATCATTGAGGCTTTCCAGGTGCTGGATGTTAAGCGTAGTCCACACGTCGATGCCGGCCGCCAGCAGCTCGTCGATATCCTGCCAGCGCTTGGGATGCCGACTGCCGGGGACATTCGTGTGTGCGTATTCGTCAACCAGTAGCAGGCCAGGGCGGCGTGCGAGCGCGGCATCCAGGTCAAACTCCTTCATCACCTGGTTGCGGTAGACAATCGGCTTGCGCGGGATCGTCTCGAAGCCCTCGACCAAGTGCTCGGTCTCGCGGCGGCCGTGGGTCTCGATCAGTCCGGCGACCACCTCGCGTCCGCCAGCCTTCTCGGCCTGCGCGGACGTCAGCATGGCGTAGGTTTTGCCGACACCGGGGGCGGCACCGAGAAAAATCTTCAGATGCCCCCGCCACTCTTTCTTGGCGAGAGCCAGCAAAGCGTCAGGCGAAGCTCGTTGCGCTTCGTCGCCGGGCATAGCGCTCCTCTCGCGCTTGAATTTACGACCCTAGCCGATCGAGGGCGAGATTAAGCTTGAGCACGTTGACGCGCCGTTCGCCCAAGAAGGCGAAGGTCCGGCCCTCGATCTGACTGTCGACAAGGGCACGAACACGCTCAATGGGCAAGCCGCGCGCCTTGGCGACGCGCGGCACCTGGAATAGGGCGGCCGCCGGGGAAATGTCCGGGTCGAGCCCGCTGCCGGAGGTCGTCACCAGATCGACTGGCACCGGCGCGGTCGGGTTTTCCGCCCTGAGCTTGGCCACGTCGGCCTTCACCCGGTCGATCAGTGCCTTGCTGGTGGGCCCGAGGTTCGAGCCACCGGAATTTGCAGCATTATAGGGCGCGTCGATGCTCTTGGTCGGGTCCTTGGGATCGGGCGCCGTGGTCGCCGACGGCCGGCCGTGGAAATACTTGGCGTCGGCGAACTGCTGGCCGATCAGGGCGGACCCCACCACCTTGCCGTCGCGTTCGATGAGGCTGCCATGCGCCTGGAACGGGAAGATCACTTCGGCGAGCCCGGTGATGGCGAAGGGATAGGCGACGCCGGTGATGAGGGTGAAGGCGACCAGCATCACGATGGCCGGGCGGATTTCCTTGAGCATGGCTTGGCCTCCTCAGGCGAGATGCAAGGCGGTGACCGCGAGGTCGATAGCCTTGATCCCGATGAACGGCAGCACGAGCCCGCCGGCGCCGTAGATCAGCAGGTTGCGCCGCAGCAGCGCCGCCGCCCCGATCGGTCGATATCTGACGCCCTTCAGTGCCAGCGGGATGAGCGCGATGATGATGAGCGCGTTGAAGATGATGGCCGACAGAATGGCGCTCTGCGGCGTGGACAGCTGCATGATGTTGAGCACGGAAAGCTGCGGATAGAACGCAAGGAACATCGCCGGGATAATGGCGAAATACTTCGCAACGTCGTTGGCGATCGAGAAGGTGGTGAGCGCCCCGCGCGTCATCAGCAGTTGTTTGCCGATCTCCACCACCTCGATCAGCTTGGTTGGGTCGGAGTCGAGATCGACCATGTTGCCGGCCTCGCGCGCCGCCTGGGTGCCGCTCTGCATGGCAACTCCGACGTCGGCTTGCGCCAGCGCCGGCGCGTCATTGGTGCCGTCGCCGCACATGGCGATCAGCCGGCCGTGCGCTTGCTCGCCGCGGATGTAGCGAAGCTTGTCCTCGGGCGTCGCCTCGGCAATGAAATCGTCAACGCCGGCCTCCGAGGCAATCGATGCCGCAGTGACTGGATTGTCGCCGGTAATCATGACCGTCTTGATGCCCATGCGCCGCAAGGCGGCAAAACGGTCCTTGACGTCAGGTTTCACCACGTCCTTGAGGTGGATGACGCCGAGAATGCGGCTGCCCTCGACCAGGCCGAGCGGCGTACCGCCGGAGCGCGCGATCTTGTCGACCGCGGCCCGGAAGGCCGGCGGTTCGGGCACATCCTGGGCGGCCTGTTCACGCGCGAATTTGAGTACCGAGTCGATGGCGCCCTTGCGCAGCTTGCGACCAGTAATATCGACGCCGGACAGCCTTGTTGTGGCCGAGAACTCAATGAACTTGGCGCCGGCCGGCGCCGCCTGACGTTGCACGCCGTACTTCTCCTGCATCAAGGTCACGATGGAGCGACCTTCCGCCGTTTCATCGGCGTCGCTTGCAAGCAGCGCCACCTCGGCTGCCTCGCATTCGGAAACGCCTGGCACCGGAATGATCTCGGTCGCCAGCCGGTTGCCGAAGGTGACGGTGCCGGTCTTGTCGAGCAGCAGCGTGTCGACGTCGCCTGCCGCCTCCACCGCGCGACCGGACATGGCGAGCACGTTGAAACGTACCAGCCGATCCATGCCGGCAATACCGATGGCCGACAAAAGCGCCCCGATGGTGGTCGGAATCAGTGTCACGAACAGCGCCACCAGCACGACAATGGAAATGGCGCCGCCTGCATAATGTGCGTAGCTCGGGATGGTCGCAGTGGCGAACACGAAGATAATGGTCAAACCGACCAGCAAAATGTTGAGCGCAATCTCATTCGGCGTCTTCTGCCGCTCGGCGCCCTCGACCAGCTTGATCATGCGGTCGAGGAACGAAGAGCCTGGCGACGAGGTGATGCGAATTACGATGCGGTCTGAGATCACGGTAGTGCCGCCGGTCACGGCAGAACGGTCGCCGCCGGATTCGCGGATAACCGGCGCGGATTCGCCCGTGATGGCGGCTTCATTGACCGAGGCGATGCCCTCGATCACCTCGCCGTCGCCCGGAATGATATCGCCGGCCTCGCACACCACTAAGTCGCCGGCCCGCAAATCTTCGGCCAGGATACCTTCATAAACCTCGTGATTGTTCGCCATGAGGATGCGCTTGGCGCGCGTCTCGGTACGCGTCTTGCGCAAGGTGTCGGCCTGCGCCTTGCCGCGTCCTTCCGCCACCGCCTCGGCGAAATTGGCGAACAGCACAGTAAACCATAGCCAGATGACGATCTGCAGATCGAAAGCGATGTTCTGGCCACCGGTCACCAGGTCGCGGGCAAGCAAAACCGTCGTCAGCAGCGTGACCGTCTCCAGCACGAACATCACCGGATTTTTGGCAAGCGTGCGTGGGTTCAGCTTGACGAAAGCTTGACCGATTGCGGGCAGTACGATCTTCGAATCGAGCAGCGTAGCGATCGGCATCCGTTTGCGCAATTTAGAGGTTTCCATGACGGTCACTCCGATCTCAAAACACGCTGTGCGTGAGCATCGCCAGATGCTCGACGATGGGGCCGAGCGCGAGTGCGGGAAAGAAGGTGAGCCCACCAACGATAAGAATTACGCCAATGAGCAGGCCAACGAACAGGCCGCCATGGGTCGGGAATGTCCCTGACGAAGCGGGCGCAATCTTTTTGCCGACCAACGAGCCGGCGATGGCCATGGCCGGAATGATGACGAAGTAGCGGCCGATCAGCATGGCCAGCCCCCCAGTCGTGTTGTACCAGAGCGTGTTGCCGGTGAGGCCGGCGAAGGCCGAGCCGTTGTTACCGGTCTGCGACGAGTAGGCGTAGAGAATCTCCGAAAAGCCGTGCGGGCCGGCATTGGCGATCGAGGCGACGGCGGACGGAATCAGCACCGCGATTGCGGTGAAGCCGAGGATCGACAGCGGCAGGCACAGCACCGCGAGCATCGCCATCTTGACCTCCTTCGCCTCGATCTTCTTGCCAAGATATTCGGGCGTGCGCCCGACCATCAGGCCGGCGACGAAAACGGCGATGATGACGAACAGCAGCATGCCGTAGAGCCCGGAGCCGACGCCGCCGAAGATGATTTCGCCGAGCTGGATCATCAGCATCGGCATCAACCCGCCGAGCGGGGTGAAGCTATCAAGCATCGCATTGACCGAGCCATTGGAGGCTGCGGTCGTGGTCACCGCCCACAGGCTCGAATTGGCGATGCCGAAACGTACTTCCTTGCCTTCCATGTTTGTGGGATCTATCCCTAGCGTGGCGAAATTGGCGTTGCCATGCGCTTCTGCCCAGTAAGTGACCGCAAGGAAGGCGATGAGGATGATCGCCATCACGGCATAGAGCGCCCAGCCCTGGCGCGCGTCCTTGACCATGCGGCCGAAAGTGTGGGTCAGCGCCGCCGAGATCAGCAGGATGAACAGCACTTCGATGAAATTGCTAAGCGGCGTCGGGTTCTCATAGGGAAATGCCGAATTGGTATTCCAAAAGCCACCGCCATTGGTGCCAAGCTGCTTGATGGCGATCTGCGAGGCGGCCGGCCCCTGCGACAGCACCTGCTTGGCGCCTTCCAGCGTGGTGGCGTCGACATAGCTGCCCAGACTCTGCGGCACGCCTTGCCAGACCAGGAATAGCGCGGTGATGATCGAGATTGGCAACAGGATATAGAGCGTGCAACGCGTCAGATCGACCCAGAAATTGCCCACGGTCTTGGCCGAGGCACGGGCGAAAGCGCGGATGAGCGCAATGGCGAGCGCGATGCCGGTCGCCGCCGATACGAAATTCTGCGTCGTGAGGCCGACCATCTGTGTGAAATAGCTCAGTGTGCTTTCGCCGCCATAGTTCTGCCAGTTGGTATTGGTTGCGAAGCTGACCGCTGTATTAAATGAAAGATCGGACGTCACCGCTGATTGATTGGCCGGATTGAGGGGCAGCAACGCTTGCAGGCGCAGCAGGCCATAAACCGCAATGAAGCCGGCGGCGTTGAACAGCAGCATGGCAACCGTATAGGTCAGCCAGCTCTGCTCGCGTGTCTCATCGACCCCGGAAACGCGATAAAGCGCCGTCTCCACCGGCCGCAGTACCGGCGAGAGAAACGTCAGCTCGCCCTCAAACACCTTAGCCATGAACCGCCCCAGCGGCACCACGAGTGCGGTGAGCACGACGAGATAGAACGCGATCTGTAGCCAGCCGTTGATGGTCATGGCGTGTCTCTTTGCATTTGGTAGATTTCCGAGCCCCGCGTGCGGTCCTCGATCTGA
>JAKAMD010000141.1 GCA_021823875.1 Pseudomonadota bacterium
TGATGCAGCAGCAGGGTGGCGTCGCCGCCGTCGTCGAGGATCATGTTGGGCGTGCCGCCGTCATGCCATTCGAAGATCTTGTGGGTGTACTCCCAGTAGTCGGTCAGGCTCTCGCCCTTGACCGCGAACACCGGCGTGCCGGCGGCCGCGATCGCCGCGGCGGCATGGTCCTGGGTCGAATAGATGTTGCAGGAGGCCCAGCGCACGTCGGCGCCGAGCGCGGTCAGCGTCTCGATCAGCACCGCGGTCTGGATGGTCATGTGCAGCGAGCCGGCGATGCGGGCGCCGCGCAGCGGCTGCTTCGGTCCGTATTCCTCGCGCGTGGCCATCAGGCCGGGCATTTCCGTCTCGGCGAGGCTGATCTCGTTGCGGCCCCAGGGCGCGAGCGAGATGTCCTTGACGACGTAGTCGCCGGCTTTGGCGGTCGGCTTGGCGGAAGCGGTCATGGCAATCCTTTCGTCTCGCGCGAACGAGCAACGCGAACGGGAGTGAGTGGAACGGCCGTGGCTATAACAGGCCCAGGCCGGCCTCGCAATCGATATATAAAGATTTCTTTATGTAGCTTCGGTGGCGCCGGCGGGCAGGAGCGAAGGATTTATTCCTCTTCGCCGAAACGGTCGGCCACCAGCGCGCAGAGCGCATCCAGCGCGGCGGCGGCCTGCGGCCCATTGGCGCTGATCGTGATGGTCGTACCGGGGGCGGCGGCCAGCATCATCAGGCCCATGATCGAGGTGCCGCCAACGGTTTCGTGGCCGCGGGTGACGGCGATCTCGGCCTGGAACTGCTCGGCGGTCTGCACGAATTTGGCGGAAGCGCGGGCGTGCAGACCCTTCTTGTTGACGATCTCGACCTCGCGCACCAGCGGCGCGACGCCCTCGGAATCGCCCTGCGTTGTCGCGGGATCGCTCATTTACCGTTCAGTACGCGGCTGGCGATGGTGCAGTATTTGCGCCCGGCTTCCTGGGCGGCAGCGACGGCGTCCTGCAGCGGGCAGGTTTCGCGCACCTTGGCGAGCTTGATCAGCATGGGCAAATTGATGCCCGCCAGCACCTCGACCTTGGGCTGGCTCATCACCGAAATCGCGAGGTTGGACGGGGTGCCGCCGAACATGTCGGTCAGAATGACCACGCCTTCGCCGCCATCCACCCGCTTCACCGCGTCGAGGATGTTCTTGCGGCACTGCTCGATGTCGTCGTCGGGGCCGATCGTGATCGTCTCGATCTGACGCTGGGGTCCCACCACGTGCTCCAGCGCCGAGCGAAACTCGACGGCCAGGCGGCCATGGGTAACTAGTACAAGGCCGATCATCCCGGACTCCACGTGCGGTCTTTTTTGCACCGCACGAACGGCTGAGCATTCAGGCTCATCTTTTTCCCCAATGCAAGGGCTTGGGGCGCCATATAAGCGCTCTGCTGCACTGCGGAAAGGAGGGGCCAAGGTCAGGCTCGATGCGTCCGTTATTGGCGGCTGCGATGCTAGGCTGGCAACGGTTAATTTTTCTTAACCATACGGCGGCGGGGCAAGGAGGACGCAGCTATCCCAAATCCGCAGGCGAGGTCAATCGCCCGCCGCGGTGCCTAGCCAGGCCAGCAGGGCCGGCAGGGCGGGTGCTCCCGGCGCCACCGCCAGCCGCGGCAGGGTCACGCCTTCGATCGTCGTTTCAAGCGTTTCGCGGGCCGGCAGGCGGTCCGCATCGCTGGCGGCGAGGTCGATGACGAGGCCAACCACCGCCAACGGCTCATGGGCCAGCCGCCGGATGCCAAGGCCGCGGATCTCGATCAGCCCGGCCAGCGCCGCCGCCGGACGCACCAGCAGGCCCCCGTGGCGGGCCTCGATCAGGGCACGGTCGTCGGCAACCAGGCGAGCGAACGGCAGCATCCCGGCGCGGCCAGCTTCCAACAACTCCCAGGCCAGCGCCGATTTGCCGGCTCCGGACGGCCCGCGGATCAGCACGGCCTTGGCGCCGATCAAAACGGCCGAGGCGTGGATGGTAGATGGTTCGCTCACTTTGCCGGCAGGCGCACGATGAAGCGGGCGCCCAGCACCTTGGGCTCAACGCCGGCGGCGGCGGGAGCCGTGCGATTCTCCGCCCAGACACTGCCGCCATGGGCCTCGACGATCTGCTTGGAGATCGACAGGCCGAGGCCGGAATTCTGCCCGAAGCCCTGGTCGGGACGATCGGTGTAGAAGCGCTCGAAAATCTTCTGCAAGGCATCGGGCGGGATGCCGGGGCCGTCGTCGTCGACCGTGATCTCGACTTCGTTCTTGAGCTTGCGGCAGTTCACCCGCACGGTGCCGCCGGGCGGCGAGAACGAGCGCGCATTGTCGACAAGGTTGCTGACCACTTGGCCGAGCCGTGAATCGTGGCCGGGCACCTTGAATTCATCCGGCTTGGCGCCTTCGAAGGAAAGCGTGACGGCGACGTTCTCGTTGCGCACCTCGTTGGCCCCCCGCACCAGCGCGTCGAGCAGTTTGACGAGATCGACCGGGCTCGCCTCCTGGCGCTGCAATTCGGCGTCGAGACGGCTGGCGTCGGAAATATCGGTGATCAGCCGGTCGAGCCGTTTGACGTCGTGCTCGATGACAGCCAAGAGGCGCTTGCGGCTTTCATCGGTCTTGGCGAGCGGCAGCGTCTCCACCGCCGAACGCAGCGAGGTGAGCGGATTGCGCAGTTCGTGCGCCACGTCGGCGGCAAAGCTTTCGATCGCCTCGATGCGGGTATACAGCGCGTTGGTCATTTCGCGCAGCGCGCCGGAGAGATGGCCGATCTCGTCGCGCCGCCGGGTGAAATCGGGAATCTCGACACGCGCGCGGATGCGCCGGCGCACGCGCTCGGCGCCGTCGGCGAGCCGGCGCACGGGACCCGCGATGGTGCCGGCCAGCAGGATCGACAGCACCACCATGACGCCGGCGGCGACCAGGAACACTTTGACGATGGCGAGCCGTTCGGCTTCCACCATGTCGTCGATGTCCGCGCCTTGCGTCGACAGCATCAGCACGCCGCGCACGGCGCGGAATCGCTGAATCGGTACCGCCACCGAAACGATCACCTCGCCGCGGCTGTTCACCCGCACCATGCTGGCGTGCAGCCCGTCGAGCGCCTGGCGGACTTCCGGATAGCCCTTGCCGTTCTCCGGGCCGAGCTCCTTGTAGAGCGGCAGATCGCCGTGGCCGAACCAGCGGCGCAGCGCGATGAAGGCGCGTTCCATCAGGCCCGGCTTCTCCGCGTTGGGCGCCGGCAGGTCGAAGCGCAGCACGTCGCCGCGGCCGTAAAGATTGCGGCTGTCGAGGATCAGCACGCCGTCGCGGTCGTAGATGCGCGCGCGCGTCTTGGTCGGCGACACCAGCCGGCGCAGCACCGGCGCGACGCGTTCCGGATTGATCGGAAATTCGACGCTCGACAGCGCGTCATCCGTCGGCCCGTAGCTCTGTCCGGCCTGCAATTCCAGCAGGCGGTCGGGGTCGATGGTGATGGTATCGTTGTCGGCGGTGGCGGAGGCGGCAATGGCGCCGGCGATGATCTCGCTCTGCACCAATAGACTTTGCACGCGCGCGTCGATCAGGCCGGCGCGGAACTGCGAGAGATAAAGCACCCCGGTGACCAGCGCGACCAGGCCGGCGAGATTGAGAATGACGATGCGGCGGGTGAGGCTGGAAAAGCTCTGCCGCACGAAAAACTGCCAGCTCGAGCGGACCCACCGCAGGATGGCGCCAAAGCGCCTGCGCTTGGGCGCCGACGCCGGCGCAGCCGGGCCTTCGGCCTCGGCAGTCGATGCGATGATTTCGGCGGTTCGATCGAGCACGTCAAAAGCCAGCCGGGTTACCCTGGATCACTGGTCCGTTCGTCCTCGCGCATGCGGGGACCCAGTACAGCCCGCTCGGGCTTCGTGTCCTCGGCCCTGGTTTCCCGCTTGTGCGGGAATGAGCGGCGCTTGTTGTCACTCCGAAACTTTACCGCGGATCGTGCGCCGCGTCAGGCGGCCGCACGGTTCCATCGTTAACGAAGCGGCTTCATTCCTTGAAGCGGTAGCCGACGCCGTAGAGCGTCTCGATCATTTCGAAGTCCTCATCGACCACCTTGAACTTCTTGCGCAGCCGCTTGATGTGGCTGTCGATGGTGCGGTCGTCGACATAGACTTGGTCGTCGTAGGCGGCGTCCATGAGCGCGTTGCGGCTTTTGACCACGCCGGGCCGCTGGGCCAGCGCCTGCAGGATGAGGAACTCGGTGACGGTCAGCGTCACCGGCTCGTTCTTCCAGGTGCAGGTGTGGCGTTCCGGGTCCATGCGCAGGAGCCCGCGCTCCAGCACCTTGGCGGAATCGACTTCCTTGGCCGGCACGCCATCCTTGGCGCCGGTGGCCCGCCGCAGCACCGCTTTCACGCGCTCGACCAGGAGCCGCTGCGAGAACGGTTTGCGGATGAAATCGTCGGCGCCCATCTTGAGGCCGAACAATTCGTCGATCTCCTCGTCCTTGGAGGTGAGGAAGATCACCGGGATATCGCTCTTCTGGCGCAGCCGGCGCAGCGTCTCCATGCCGTCCATGCGCGGCATCTTGATGTCGAGAATGGCGAGATCCGGCGGCGACGTGCGGAAACCATCGAGCGCGCTGGCGCCGTCGGTATAAGTCATGATGCGATAGCCCTCGGCTTCGAGGGCCATCGAAACGGAGGTAAGGATATTGCGGTCGTCGTCGACGAGAGCGATGGTCGGCATGAGCCCCTCTTGAGCCTCGCTTAGGTGCCTCTAGGCGTGACGTCCCGCGTGTTTGAGCCCATAAACGGGGTCTTAAATGTGGCCTCTTTGCAACAACTATGTGATTCGGTAGCGATTTCAAGCCCGACAGGGCGAAAGTCGGCCGTATCGCAATGAACGGAATGCCATGAACCCGCAAAGCCCCCTGCCTGGCGTGATGCCGGGTCGCATCCCGGAAAACGCACCCCAGCCGGCCGATTTCGCCCCCGCGGTGGTGGCCAAAACCTTGCTGCGGGTCACCCGGGCGGGGACGCTCGCCACCCTGGATCGGAATACCGGTCACCCCTTTGCCTCCCTGGTCAATGTCGCCACCGATGTCGACGGCTCGCCGTTGATCCTGGTGTCGCGGCTGGCTACCCACACCGCCAATCTGGAGGTCGACGCCCGCGCCTCGCTGCTTCTGGCCGAACACGGCAAGGGCGATGCCCTGACTCATCCCCGCCTGACGGCGCTGGGCAGCTTTGCGCCGGTCGACCGTGAGGGGGCCGACGAGGCCCGCATCCGCCGCCGCTTCCTGACGCGCCACCCCAAGTCGGAACTCTATGCCGGTTTCGGCGACTTCGCGTTCTGGCGCATGACGGTGGTATCGGCGCATCTGAACGGTGGCTTTGCGCGCGCCGCCGACCTCACCGCCACCGAGGTGCTGACCGATATCGCCGGCGCCGAGACGCTGATCGAGGCCGAAGAGGGCGCCGTTGCGCACATGAACGCCGATCACGCCCAGGCCTGCCAGCTTTACGCCACCAAGCTGTTGCGGGCGGCCGAGGGAGGCTGGCGCTGCGTCGGCCTCGATCCGGAAGGGCTCGAATTGCAATACGGCCAGACCGCATTGCGGTTGGCCTTTCCCCAGCGGGTGACGGGCCCGGAGGTATTGCGGGCAGTGCTGAAGCAACTGGCCGAGGCGGCGCGCAACGCCTGAGTGCCTGATGCGTCAGACATCAGCGGTAGCAAATTCGCTGCTGTTAATGATGCAATGCAACGTGCGGCTAATGATGCGATGCAATGCGCTGCGCGTGTCACGCATGGCAAATCGTCTTGGCATTCAGGCGGGTGATGACTATGGTCGCGCGCCTTCGGCCGAGGGGTTATAATTATTTGGCCGGTAGTGCGGGCCTGAAACAGGTCCAAGAGGGAGATATCGGGCCGAATAACGGCCTGCCGATTGGGAGATCTACGCGTGCAAGATACGGGTTTGCATAACGGCGCCTTTGGCGCCGAGAAGTTTGGTTTTACCGACCTCGCTGAAGTCCGTTGGAATCTGAGCGAGCCGTCGCTCTACGAATACGCCATTCAGGCGGGCGAAGCTTCGCTGGTGTCCAGCGGCGCGCTCTGCGCGGAAACCGGTCATCACACCGGCCGTTCGCCGAAGGACAAGCACACGGTGGTCGATGATCTCACCCGGGATTCGGTGTGGTGGGACGGAAACCGCAAACTTTCGCGCGAGCATTTCGACGCGCTGCTTGCCGATTTCATCGCGCACTGCAAGGGCAAGAAGCTGTTCGCGCAGGATCTTTATGGCGGCGCCGATCCGAAATACCGCATCAAGACCCGCGTCTACACCGAACTCGCCTGGCATTCGCTGTTCATACGCCAGCTGCTGATCCGTCCCGAGCGCGACGAGCTTGCCAAGTTCGTGCCCGAGATGACCATCGTCGATCTGCCCTCGTTCCGTCCGGACCATAAGCGTCACGGCGGCCGCGAAGGTTCCGACACCATGGTGGCGATCGATTTCACCCGCAAGATCGTGCTGATCTGCGGCTCGTCCTACGCGGGCGAGATGAAGAAGTCGGTGTTCACCACGCTCAACTTCTATCTGCCGGCCGAGAACGTGATGCCGATGCACTGCTCGGCGAACGTCAGCCATGACGGCGAAAGCGCGCTGTTCTTCGGCCTGTCCGGCACCGGCAAAACCACGCTGTCGTCCGACCCGAACCGCATCCTGATCGGCGACGACGAGCACGGCTGGGGCCCGGACGGCATCTTCAACTTCGAAGGCGGCTGCTACGCCAAGTGCATCAAGCTCAGCCAGGAAGCCGAGCCGCAGATCTGGGACGCCACCAATCGCTTCGGCGCGGTGCTCGAGAACGTGGTGTTCGACGCCGACAGCCGCGTGCCAAATTACGATGACGGCTCCAAGACCGAGAACACCCGCTCGGCCTATCCGATGCACTTCATCCCGAATGCGTCGATGACCGGCCGCGCCGGTCACCCGAAGAACATCATCTTCCTGACCGCCGACGCTTACGGTGTGATGCCGCCGATCGCCAAGCTCGATCCCAATCAGGCGATGTATCACTTCTTGTCCGGCTACACCGCCAAGGTGGCCGGCACCGAGAAGGGCCTGGTCGGCGTGCAGCCGGAATTCTCCACCTGCTTCGGTGCGCCGTTCCTGCCGCGCCATCCGGCGGTCTATGCCGACCTGCTGAAGGAATACATCAACAAGCACAAGGTCGATGTCTGGCTGGTCAATTCCGGCTGGACCGGCGGCAAGTACGGCGAAGGCCGGCGCATGCCGATCAAGGCGACGCGCACCTTGCTTACCGCCGCGCTCAACGGTTCGCTCAAGAACGCCGACTTCCGCACCGATCCCTATTTCGGCTTCTCGGTGCCGACCGCGGTGCCGGGCGTGGATGGCGACCTGCTGCATCCGGTCAAGACCTGGCAGAACAAAGCCGAGTTCGACAAGACCGCGCGTTCGCTGGTCGAGATGTTCCAGAAGAACTTCGCCAAGTTCGAAAGCCACGTCACGCCGGAAATCAGGGCGGCGGCGCCGGAAGTGCGCATCGCGGCGGAGTGATTCAGCGGCTGATTTCCCGTTGAGACGGGGAACAGCGAAACAAGAAAGAAAAGGCGGCCCGTGCGGCCGCCTTTTGCGTTTCTTGCGTGACCGCGCTCAGCTCTGCGGCTTCACCAACTCGCGTCCGAGCACGTTGAAGCGCGCCTTCTGTTCGTTGGAGAGCGAAGCGTAGAAGCTGTCGAGTGCCGGCTTCACGGTGTCGGCTGCCTCGACCATGGCCTGCAAGCGCTTCTCCATCGCCTCCAACCGGCCGGTGGGCGTCAGCGGCGTATCCTCCGGGCAGGCCGCCTGCAGGATCGTGACCGCCTTATCGGTCGCCTCCTGCAGGCGCTTGAGATCAGCGGCCTGCAAGTCGGTCGGCTTCACCACCTCGTCGATACTTTCGATCGGCAGCGTGACAAGGCCGGCTTTCGGCTGCTTGCAGGTGCTTGCGTCGAGCGCCTCGCTCGCTTCGGTCTTGCTGGCCGGCTTGGGGCCGAGCGCGTTGAAGCGCGCCTTCTGCTCGTCGCTCAGCGAATTGTAGAACCGGTCAAGCGCGGGACGCACGGTTTGCACTGCTTCGAGTGTTGCCTGCAGCCGGCTCCGCATGCCCTGCAGACGCCCAGACGGCGTCAGCGGGAATGCGCGTTGCGGCAAGCACGACGTTTTGAACACGGCGGCGGCCTTCTTGGCGGCGGCACGCACGTCGTCCAACAACTGCTTTTGCTCGGCATTCAGCCCGACCTCGCGTTCGATCCGCGCGAACGGCCAGGAAGTGATGCCGGTGCCGGGCTGCGTGCAGAGTTCTTCGACGCCAGCATAGCTCGCGCGCGGTCCGGCCGGCGCGGCATAGGCATACTCGACCGGCGGACCGATCTCGCCCCAGAACATGCCATCGAAG
>JAKAMD010000142.1 GCA_021823875.1 Pseudomonadota bacterium
GGTCATGCGCGCTTCGTCGAACGGCGTGTTCTTGCACTTCGACTTGAGCTCGGCCGGGTCGAGCACCCATGGCATGTCGGCATCGACCACGATGATATCGGCCGGCGCGCCGGCGCGCAGCGTGCCGCCGGGCAGGCCGAGCAATTCCGCCGGCCGGGTCGACATGGCGCGCAACAGCGCCGGCAACTCGATCTCGCCCGCATGCACCAGCCTGAGGCCGGCGCTCAGCATCGTCTCGAGCCCGATGGCGCCGGGCGCGGCCTCGGCGAAGGGCAGGCGCTTGGTTTCCACGTCCTGCGGATTGTGGTCGGACATCACCACATCGACCAGCCCGGAGGCGAGCGCGGCCACCAGCGCCTTGCGGTCGTCTTCGGCGCGCAAGGGTGGCGCCAGCTTGAAGAAGGTGCGGTAGGAGCCGATGTCGTTTTCGTTGAGCGTGAGGTGGTTGATCGAGGCCGACGCGGTGACGGTCAGCCCGGCATCCTTGGCGCGCTGCAGGATCTCGAGCGAGTCCGTGCAGGTGACGGAGGCGGCGTGATAGCGCCCGCCGGTGAGCGCCACCAGACGGATGTCTCGCTCGAGCAGAATGGTTTCGGCCGCCTTCGGAATACCGAGCAGGCCGAGGCGGGCGGCGAACTCGCCCTCGTTCATCACACCGTCGCCGATGAGATCGGGATCCTCGGTGTGATGCACGATGAGTGCGTCGAAATCGCCGGCATAAGTGAGCACGCGGCGCATCACCTGCGCGTTGGTCACGCTTTTCTCGCCATCGGTGAAGGCGACTGCGCCGGCGGCCTTCAACAGGCCGATCTCGGTCATCTCCTCGCCGTGTAAGCCCTTGGTGATGGCGGCCATCGGATGCACATGCACGATGGCCGTGTCGCGCGCCCGCCGCAGCACGAAATCGACGGTGGCGGGATCGTCGATGGCGGGCGAGGTGTCGGGCTGGCAGATGATGGAGGTCACGCCGCCGGCCGCCGCCGCCTGGCTCGCCGAGGCGAGCGTTTCGCGATAGCCGGCGCCCGGCTCGCCGACGAAGGCACGCATGTCGATCAAGCCGGGCGCGACGATCATGCCGCGGCAATCGATTACCTCGGTGCCTTCCGGCACGCCGGCGGCGCCGATGCCCTTCTTGGCTTCGCGGATCACGCCGTCGGCGATCAAGAGATCGCCGGGAAAATCGAGATCGCGCGACGGGTCGATCACCCGGGCGTTGGCGAGCAGGATGGGGCGGCGGTCGAGCATGGCTGCTACTCCGTCATTCCCGGGCACGCGCGCAGCGCGTGAACCCGGAATCCAGAAGCAGGTTCAGAGCGCGTGTCTGGATTCCGGGTTCGCGCCTTCGGCGCGCCCCGGAATGACTGAAAAAACAACTCATGCATTCGGCAAATTCCGGGACAAGGCTTCCAGCACCGCCATGCGCACGGCGACACCCATCTCGACCTGTTCGCGGATCAGCGACTGCGCGCCGTCGGCCACGATACTGTCGATCTCGACGCCGCGGTTCATCGGACCCGGATGCATGACCAGTGCGTCGGGCTTGGCGAAGGCGAGCTTCTTGGTGTCGAGCCCCCAATAGTGGAAATACTCGGACACCGACGGCACGTAGGAGCCGTTCATGCGCTCGCGCTGCAGGCGCAGCATCATCACGATGTCGCAGCCGGCCAGCCCCTCGCGCATGTCGCGCGCGACATCGACGCCAAAGCGCTCGATGCCAGGCGGCAGCAGCGTCGAAGGCGCCACCACGCGCACGCGCGCGCCCATTTCGTTGAGCAGGATGATGTTGGAGCGCGCCACGCGCGAATGCAGGATGTCGCCGCAGATCGCGACGGTGAGGCCTTCGATGCGGCCCTTGTTGCGGCGGATGGTGAGTGCGTCGAGCAGCGCCTGGGTCGGGTGCTCGTGGGCGCCGTCGCCGGCATTGATCACGGAACAGCCGTCGAGCTTGCTCGCCAGCAATTCGACCGCGCCGGAGGCGCTGTGGCGCACCACCAGAATATCGGGATGCATGGCGTTGAGGGTGATGGCGGTGTCGATCAGCGTCTCGCCCTTGCGCATCGAGGACGAGGAGGTCGACATGTTCATCACATCGGCGCCCAGGCGTTTCCCCGCCAGCTCAAACGAGGACTGGGTGCGGGTGGAGGCCTCGAAAAACATGTTGATCTGGGTGCGCCCGCGCAGGGAGGTGCGTTTCTTCTCGACCTGGCGGTTGAGCTCGACGAATTCCTCGGCGAGGTCGAGCAGGCCGGAAATGTCCTGCTGCGAAAGCCCTTCGATCCCCAACAGATGGCGTCGGCTGAGGACGAATGAGGATTTCGATGCGATGTTCATTAAAGTGATGTCTATAGGCGCAAGTTTCCGCCCCGGCAAGGGCCGCGCGCGCCGATCCACAAGCCGCGCCCCGCCGGATTGGATTACCGGATCACCACCGGGAAAGACGGGATTTTAGATGTCGCGGTTCCGCCCGGCCGCCAGCGTGGCGAGGCGGTCGAGCGCGCCTTGTAGAATGAAGGCGGCGGCGTGCTGGTCGATCACCGCCGCGCGCTTGGCGCGGCTGACGTCGGCGGCGATCAATTCGCGCTCGACCGCGGCGGTTGACAGCCGCTCGTCCCAGAACGCGATCGGCAGTTCCGTCAGCTTGGCGAGATTGCGCGCGAAGGCGCGGGTGGATTGCGCGCGCGGGCCTTCCGAGCCGTCCATGTTGACCGGCAGGCCGAGCACGATGCCGCTGGCGGCGCGCTCAGCGGCAAGCGTCAGCAGGCGCTGCGCATCGGCGGTGAAGTTCTTGCGTGCGATGGTTTCCACCCCGGTCGCGAGCTTGCGGTCGGGGTCGCTGGTGGCGACACCGATGGTCTTGGTGCCGAGGTCGAGACCGAGCAAGGCGCCGCGCGCGCCGAACGCCTCGGCGATGTCGTTCAACGGACCGACCGGCATATTTAAGCCGCACCCGGCGGATGATCGGGATCGAGCGAGCGCACGAGACTGCGATAGGCGTCCATGTTGGCCTGGCCGAGCTGATGCAGCGCCTCGCGCGCGCGGTCAAGCGCATTCGCCTGGCGCCGCGCCTTGATCGCCGCGATCTTCTTCTGCGCGTCCTTGAGCTTGGCGAGCGAGCGGGCCGCATCGGGATTGGCGTCGATCTCGCCGGGCGCGGCCGCCGCCAGCGTCATGACGATGTCGTTGAGCCAGCCGATCTGGCTGCCATAGCTGGCGACGTCCTCGTTGACCTCGCGTTCGATCGCCGCATTGCCGGCGAAGTTCACCGTGATATTGGGCGACCACCAGCGGGTCATGATTTCCTGCCAATTGCCGCCGGCGCCGGGAAAATTGAAGTCTCCAAAGGGGAACATGGTCGCGTTCTCCATCCTGGCCGAACGCTCAGCCTATCACGCCGGTCGACAGGACGCCCGGTTCCATGCAACGGTCGGCGGCCGATCCCGGCGCGGAACGAACGAGCTACGACGTAACAACGAGACGGTTCATGCATACCCAAACGGTCGAAGCCTGGCAGCATCCCCACGTCTTTCTCGGCGCGCGGCATGACCGGCACGAGAAACGCACATGGCTGGTGGTGGCGCTCACCACCGTTATGATGGTGGCCGAGATCATCGGCGGCACGCTGTTCGGCTCGATGGCGGTGGTGGCCGATGGCTGGCACATGTCGACCCATGCCGGCGCCTTGGCGATCGCGGCGCTCGCCTACCGTTTCGCCCGCAAACACGCGCGCGATGCGCGCTTTTCCTTCGGCACCGGCAAGATGGGGGAACTGGCGGCCTTCTCCAGCGCGCTGCTGCTGGCGCTGGTGGCGGTGCTGATCGGCTACGAGGCGGTCCGCCGGCTGTTCGAGCCGGTGGCGATCGATTTCACCGAGGCGACCGCGCTCGCCGTGGTCGGCCTGGGGGTCAATCTGGCCAGC
The DNA here is from genome assembly GCA_021823875.1 of Pseudomonadota bacterium. Classification (GTDB taxonomy): domain Bacteria; phylum Pseudomonadota; class Alphaproteobacteria; order Rhizobiales; family Xanthobacteraceae; genus Pseudolabrys. The sequence continues at coordinate 3,917 of JAKAMD010000142.1, forward strand.
GCCTGGCTGCTGTTCGACGGCCATCATCACCATCACGGCCACGAGCATGGTCGCGGTCACAGCGACGGCCATGCGCATCACGCGCATGACCATGATCACGACCACCATCACCACGACGAACACGATCACCACCATCATCACGACCACGACACCAATCTGCGCGCGGCCTATGTGCATGTGCTGGCCGACGCCCTGACTTCGGTGCTGGCGATCGTGGCGCTGTTGTCGGCGCGCTATTTCGGGCTGCTGTGGATGGACCCGGCCATGGCGCTGATCGGCGTCGCGGTGATCCTGAGCTGGTCGTTCGGCTTGGTGCGCAGCGCCGGCGCGGTGCTGCTCGACATGGTGCCCGACCGGCATCTGGCCGGCACCATCCGCAAGCGGTTGGAGGTGGGCGACGACCGGGTGAGCGACCTGCATCTGTGGCGGCTTGGGCCCGGCCATGTCGGCGTGATCGCGGCGGTGGTGTCCGACCGCCCGCAGCCGCCGGCGGCCTACAAGGAGCGGCTCACCGGCCTCGCCGGCCTGTCGCATGTGACGGTGGAAGTGCACCGCTGCCCGGATCACGGGCGGGCGGCGGCCTGAGCGTTGCGGGGGCGAACGGCCCTCTGCTATAGGCGGCGCAGCATTCGAGGTTTTACATGTCCGTCGACGCCGCCACCGTCCGCCGTATCGCCCATCTCGCCCGCATTGCCGTGGCGGATGACGAGGTCGAGCACCTGCAAGGGGAACTCAACGCGATTCTGGCCTGGGTCGAGCAGCTGCAGGCGGTCGACGTGACCGGCGTGGAGCCGATGACCTCGGTGACCCCGATGAAGATGAAGATGCGTCAGGACGAGGTGAACGACGGCGGCAAGCCGGCGGACATCGTCAAGAACGCGCCGCTGAGCGACGACAACTTTTTCCTCGTGCCGAAGGTGGTGGAATGATGCGCGAAGCGCGACATTCCACCATCCCCGGGCCAGCGCAGCGGGACCCGGGGATCTCGTGCCACAAGACGTGGATGGCCGGGACTTTAGGCGCGAAGATGGCGCTTCGCGCCTTTTGCCCGGCCATGACGGATCGGACAAACTGACAATGTGCCTCGCCTGCCAATTGGGCTTCATGATCGCGCTCGACGATTTGCCGGATGAGCCGCCGCCCGGCTTCCCTCGGCAGCCGCGCGGCGATCACGCCTATGGCTTCGATTGCGATGGCTGGGACGAGGCGAAGCGGGACAGCGATGCGTCGCCGCCGGAGAAAGAACTTAAGCCGTGAGTGAACTGACCGCGCTGACTTTGGCCGAGGCCCGCGACGGGCTGAAGAAAAAGAGCTTCTCCGCCGCCGAACTGACCGCCGCCCATCTCGCCGCCATAGAACAGGCGCGCGCGCTCAACGCCTATGTGCTGGAGACGCCCGAGCAGGCGGCCGATATGGCGAAAGCCTCCGATGCGCGTCTGGCGAAAGGCGAGGGCGGGCCGCTGGAAGGTTTGCCGATCGCCATCAAGGACATGTTCTGCACGCAGGATGTACGCTCGACCGCCTGCTCGCACATCCTCGGCGAGTTCACGCCGCCCTATGAATCGACGGTTTCCGGCAATCTGTGGCGTGACGGCGCGGTGATGCTCGGCAAGACCAATTGCGACGAGTTCGCCATGGGCTCGTCGAACGAGACTTCTTATTTTGGCCCGGTGATCTCGCCCTGGCGCCGGCGTGGCTCCAATACGCCGCTGACGCCGGGCGGCTCGTCCGGCGGCGCGGCCACGGCGGTGGCGGCGAACCTGTGCCTGGCCGCGACCGGCACCGACACCGGCGGTTCGATCCGCCAGCCGGCGGCCTTCACCGGCACTGTCGGCATCAAGCCGACCTATGGCCGCTGCTCGCGCTGGGGCATCATTGCCTTTGCGTCCTCGCTCGATCAGGCCGGGCCGTTCGCGCGCACGGTGCGCGATGCTGCGATCCTATTGCGTTCGATGGCGGGACCCGACGCCAAGGACACCACCTGCGTCGACATGCCCGTGCCGGACTATGAGGTGGCGGTCGGCAAGTCGGTGAAGGGCCTGCGCATCGGCATCCCGAAGGAATATCGCGTCGACGGCATGCCGGCCGAGATCGACGAGCTCTGGCAAAAAGGCCAGGAATGGCTCAAGGCGGCGGGCGCCGAACTGGTCGAGGTGTCGCTGCCGCACACCAAGCTGGCGCTGCCGGCCTATTACATCGTGGCGCCGGCGGAAGCCTCCTCCAATCTCGCGCGCTACGACGGCGTGCGCTACGGGCTGCGCGTCGAGGGCCGCGACATCACCGGCATGTATGAGGCGACGCGCGCGGCCGGCTTCGGCAAGGAAGTGCGCCGGCGCGTGATGATCGGCACCTATGTGCTCTCGGCCGGCTATTACGATGCCTATTACCTGCGCGCGCAGAAGGTGCGCACGCTGATCAAGCGCGACTTCGAACAGGCTTTCGCATCCGGCATCCATGCCATGCTGACCCCCGCAACGCCTTCGGCCGCCTTCGGCCTCGGCGAGAAGGGCGGAGACCCGGTGGAGATGTATCTCAACGACGTGTTCACGGTGACGGTGAACATGGCCGGCCTGCCGGGCATCTCGGTGCCGGCGGGACTCGATGCGCAAGGTCTGCCGCTCGGGCTGCAATTGATCGGCCGGCCGTTCGACGAAGAGACGCTGTTCTCGCTCGGCGAGGTGATCGAGCAAGCGGCGGGACGCTTCACGCCGGACCGGTGGTGGTGACCCCGGCCACCTTTCAAGGCACGTTGTCCGATGCCGCGCCGCCGGCCGCTCTAGCCCCGCCACTCGCCGCGCTGTGGTGGGCGAAGAAAGGCGATTGGGACAAGGCGCATCGCCTGGTGATGGATGACGCCGGCACACATGCCGCCTGGGTGCACGCTTATCTGCACCGCGTCGAAGGCGATCTCGGCAACGCGCAATACTGGTACGCCCGCGCGGGCCAGCTACCGGCACGCGGCGCGCTCGATGTCGAATGGACGGAAATCGTGGAAGCGCTGCTCGCACCGGACGGCAGGTTCTGACCGTCATTTCTGCGCGTGCAGGCGACATATTCGCCGGCACGAATACATGTGCCGTTAACAAACATTCTTGATCGGTCCCGCGAAACTATCGCCTTCGTTCCGGTATTTAAGTACTCTCTGCGCGCTGAGGGCAGCAGGCGCAACGAGGCGGCAATTGACCGGCGAAACAACCCGGGCGGCGATTGAAAACATGATCGCCGCGTTCCAGCAGAGCGACAGTGAGCGGCTTGCCGCTTGTTTTCACGACGACGTCGACTGGCTGTTCCACGCGCCGGTCACGTATTTTCCCTTCGCCGGCGCCCGCCGCGGCAAAGCCGAGGTCTTCAAGGGCTTCGCCCAAATGTACCAAGCCTACCGCCTGAACGACTATGCGGTCGAACTGATCATGGTGGAGGGCGAGCGTGCCGTCACGCTGTGCGATTCCCACATGGAGCAGCGAACGACCGGCCGCACCATCCGCTCGCGGATCGCCGGTTTCCACCGCTTCCAGGACGGCCTGCTGGCCGAATACCGCGGCTTCATCGACAGCTTCGACGCGGTCGAGCAGGTGCTGGGGCGCGAATTGAACGTCTGACGGCCGGCTTGCCGTCGGCCGTGCGCGCCGCTAGGTCTAGCGCATGGAAATCAAGAGCAGACCCGACCAGCTAAGAAAACGTGCGACCGGTGACTGGGAGGTCGTCATCGGCATGGAGGTCCACGCCCAGGTCACCTCCAATGCCAAGCTGTTCTCCGGCGCCTCGACCGAATTCGGCGGCGCCCCCAATTCCCATGTCTCGCTGGTCGACGCCGCCATGCCCGGCATGCTGCCGGTGATCAATGAGGAATGCGTCAAACAGGCGATCCGCACTGGGCATGGACTAAATGCTGAGATTAATCTGAAATCGGTGTTCGACCGTAAGAACTATTTCTACCCCGACCTGCCGCAAGGCTATCAAATTAGCCAGTACAAGCAGCCAATCGTCGGCGAAGGCCATGTCGTTATTGACATCCCTGATAACAAGACAACGGTAATCCGTATCGAGCGCGTGCATCTCGAGCAGGACGCCGGCAAAAGCTTACACGACCGCCACCCGACCATGTCCTATGTTGACCTCAATCGGTCCGGTGTAGCGCTGATGGAAATCGTCTCACGGCCAGACTTGAGGTCATTCGACGATGCAATGAACTTCATCTTCAAAATTCGCCAGATACTGCGCTATCTGGGCACCTGCGACGGCGACATGGAGAAGGGGTCATTGCGTGCTGACGTCAACGTTTCGGTGCGCCAGCCGGGTCAGCCGCTTGGCACCCGTTGCGAGATTAAGAATCTGAATTCAATCAATTTTATTGGTCAGGCAATTGAATGTGAAGCGGAGCGGCAAATCGAAGTTCTTGAGGGCGGAGGCAAGATTGAACAGGAGACCCGGCTGTTCGATCCGGTGCGGTATGAGACACGCTCTATGCGGAACAAGGAGGAAGCCCACGACTACCGGTACTTTCCG
>JAKAMD010000143.1 GCA_021823875.1 Pseudomonadota bacterium
GATGATGTTGTGCGGCTGCCCGAGCAGCTCGGACTCGGCGTAGCCGGCTACATCGCAGAAGGTCCGGTTGGCGTAGGTGATGCGGCCCTTCACATCGGTCTTCGAAACGATGATGTCGTGGTTATCGAAAAAAACTTCGACATCCGTCGGCGCAATATGCTTCCCCATCTCGCACTTCCGATTCGGTCGTGGCGATCCCGGGCGAACTTAAGCTTAATAGCCGCTAAGAAATGGTGACTTGACGTTGCAGCACCCGGCACCCACACTCTGATACCGGTATTTTGCTCTCATAAATTGCAGCCATAAAAGGCTCCCCTAAAACGATCAGCCCGGTCGCTGCTTTCTGGCGCGAACCTGCTCGGCGAATTGCATCGGGGTGTAACCGCGATGCCGCTTAAAGGACTGAAACAGACTGAGCGCGCTCGTCCCGGTAACCGCCGCAAGCTCTTCCAAGGTGATCGGCTGCTGCCAATTTGCCTCGATAAAGTCCTCCGCCCGGCGCACTTCCGCCGGTGCGACGTCGGGCGCGTCGGCCTCGAACAAATGACTGTGGTTGTGCCGGGTGGCACGCAGAAACATCACCATCATGGCCTGCTCGAATTCCGCTTGCACGACCATAGGCAGCATCAAATCTGACCTGCTCACCAAGTCGATCAGAAAAAGGAATTGATCGCGCAAAAGCTTCGCTTCGGTCGCCCTAAAATCGAGCAGTTGATCAAATCGCAGCGGCCCATTGACCGGCATCCCGGTGAGCGCCTCCAGCTTGGCCGCGAGCGCGTCGGGCGCCAAGCGCAAGACAACGTGCTCGTAATTATCGACGAGATTGACCGAAAATTCCGTCGCCGCCGGGGTCACCAGGCCGCACCGCACACCTAGCCGCCGCTCGGCCCCCTTGATGGCGATCTCCCCCGCGCCTCTGAGGGCAAAGGACAAGGTGACAAATTGGCTGCCGGAGAAATGCACGCGCACGTCGGCGCCATAGCCTGAATAGTTCAGGCCGATTTGCGAGAGCTGGCAATTGTTGATGACAACGTCGACCTTGCTGCCGCGGCCAAGCGGCTGCACCGTCATGGTGTTGGAATAGACTAGCCCAAACGCTTCGCGGGCGCCCTCGACGTCATGGGCGCGAATGAGCGGATAGCGGTCGAGCGGTCGCGCTGCGCTCATTGCAGCCGCCCCCTGCCGCGCGCGCGCATCTGCGCGAGGAATTCCTGCGGAGAATAGCCGCGATATTTCCTGAATGAATCGACCAGGCTGCGCCCGCTGACACCTACGGCCGTTGCGACTTCATCGAGCGTGATCGGCCGCTGCCAATTCGCCTCCAGATAGTCCTCCGCCCGGCGCACTTGCGCCGGCGCACTGTCCGGCGCGGCCTCGTCCAACAAATGACTGTAATTGTGCCGATTGCAGCTGAGCATCATCGTCATCAAGAGCTGTTCCGTTTGCATGCTCCACCAAACCGGCAGATCGTCATTGGGATTGGCGTGGCTCAGCGTATCCACCAGGACGCGCACGTAGCGGGGCAGGATTCCAACCCTTTGGCATGTGCTGTCCTGCTGCACTTTCATTTGCAACGGCTCACAAATGGCGGCGCCGGTGATGGCCTCGAGTTTCTGGGTCAAGGACTGCGCGTCAATTTTCAAAATGAGATGTTCGTAGTCGGCCGAACACCGCATTTGCCAGCTTGTACCGGGTGAGATGACGGCGGTTGTGCCCGCCGCCAACGGCATGGTCGTATCACCGATGACGATTTCGCCGTTTCCCCGCAGCGGGATCAATTGCAGAAAACTGTCGGTCTCCGGATACGTCGATTGCACGCCCACGCCGTAAGTCCGGTAATACAGCCAGGCATTATTGATCGGGCAGTAGTTCATGATGGCTTCGATGGCGTCGATGCCACCGGTGGAAATCAACACCGGCTTGGCGCAGATGCGAACCAGCGCCTCGCGGACCTCTTCGATGTTGCTGCTGCGCACGAGAGGAAAATTATCAAGCGGCTTAGGAGAATTGGACAATGGAATTTCACGCCCCCCAGCATGATACCCGACCCGATGAGGCTCAGGATTGGCAAGCGTAGCGGCTCAAGCCGAGGCGCCGCAAGTAGCGGTCCACCGGTTTCAAAGCTGATGAGGAGACGATGAGCCCGTACCCAGCCGTATACCGGCGATCCGGGCCAAGTTGAATTATCTCGATACCGGAGCGCGGCGTCCCCAGCCGGAATTACTCCCGGCGCGATTCCATCCAGCGCTTGAGATAGACGCCGGCGAGCGCCCGCTCGTCCTCGTTGGCCTGCTGCATAGCGCTGGCATAGAGCCGATTGATCCAGGCCTGGTTCTCGACCGAGGAATCCTTGGCGCTGTCCTTGGCGAGCGTGAGCCACATCAGCCCGCGCGCGGCCTGGCGCGGCACGTGATCGCCGGAGAACAGCATGGCGCCGAGCATGGCCTGCGCCCGGCATTGGCCCTTTTGCGCCGCCAGCATGAACCAGCGCGCCGCCATGCGCGGGTCGTGCGGCGCACCTTTGCCGTCGAGATAAAGGCGCGCCAGATAATACTGCGCGTCGGGATCGCGGAAATAGGACGCCGCGTAATTGAACATCTCGCGCGCGCGTCCCGCATCGGCCTTGATCGGCGTCTTCGGGATACCGTCGAGATAATACTGGCCGAGCGCCACGAAGGCGTTGGCGACGAAGCGCGCCTGCGGCGTGTTCGGATTGTCGTCGGCGTGCGCGTCGGCGATATGGCTGAAATATTCGAACGCCTTGTAATCGTCCTGCGCGACGCCATCGCCTTCGGCATACATGCGTCCGAGCTTCCACTGCGCCAGGAAGTGACCTTTTTCGGCGGCATATTCGAGCGCGTGCACCGCCTTGGCCTTGTGTCCATCGCGCAGCCATTGGGCACCGGAGCGGAACGCTTCCATCGGCGTGAGCGGCGCGGTGGCAACCGCCGCCGAATCCACCGACTTGCTGCCGTCAAACGCGAGCGCCGGCGCGGCCATCAAGCAGACCGCCGCCACGCTTAAGCTGACCAGTGCCTCAACTGTCCGCATAGCACGATTTCTCGCCCGCCCCGCCGGGATGGGTCACCGCGCCATGAACAGCGGGTCCCACCTGCTGGGTGTATTTCCACAAATAGCCCGAGCCGTAATCGTTCTCGCGCGCCTGCCATGCGGCCTTGCGCTGGGCGAGTTCGGCGTCGGACAGTTTCACGTTCATGGTGCCCTTGGCGGCATCGATCTCGATGATGTCGCCGTCGCGCAGAAGCGCGATCGGTCCGCCCAACGCCGCCTCCGGCCCGACATGGCCGATGCAGAAACCGCGGGTGGCGCCGGAGAAGCGGCCGTCGGTGATCAGCGCGACCTTGGCGCCCATACCCTGGCCGTAAAGCGCGGCCGTGGTCGAGAGCATCTCGCGCATGCCGGGGCCGCCTTTCGGGCCCTCGTAACGGATCACCAGCACGTCGCCTTCCTTGTATTTCTTGTTCTTCACGGCGTCGAAACACGCTTCTTCGGTGTCGAAGCAACGCGCCGGCCCAGAGAACTGCAGCGACGCAAGTCCGACCACCTTCACGATGGCGCCATCGGGCGCCAGGTTACCCTTCAGGCCCACCACCCCGCCGGTCGGCAGCAGCGGCTTGTCGGCCGGGTAAACCACGTCCTGGTCCGGGTTCCATTTCACCGACTTCAGATTTTCGGCAATGGTGCGTCCGGTCACAGTGAGACAGTCACCGTGCAGATATCCGTGGTCGAGCAGTGTCTTCATCAACAACGGAACGCCGCCAGCCTCAAACATATCCTTGGCAACATAACGGCCGCCGGGTTTCAAATCTGCGATATATGGTGTCTTTTTGAAGACTTCGGCCACGTCAAATAAGGTAAATTCGATACCGCATTCGTGCGCGATGGCCGGTAAGTGCAGCGCGGCATTGGTCGAGCCGCCGGTGGCGGCGACGACGGCGGCAGCGTTTTCCAACGCCTTGCGGGTGACGATGTCGCGCGGGCGGATGTTCTTGACGATCAGATCCATGATCATCTCGCCCGCCAGCATGCAGAACTTGTCGCGGATCTCGTACGGTGCCGGCGCACCTGCCGAATAGGGCAGCGCTAGACCGATCGCCTCGGAGACCGTCGCCATGGTGTTGGCGGTGAACTGGGCGCCGCAGGCGCCGGCCGACGGACAGGCGTTTTCTTCCAGCGTCTGCAGATCCTCGGCCGTCATCTCGCCGACCGAGTATTTGCCGACCGCCTCGTAGACGTCCTGAATGGTGACTTCCTTGCCCTTGAAAGTGCCGGGCAGGATCGAGCCGCCGTAGATATAGATCGACGGCACGTTGAGGCGGCACATCGCCATCATCATGCCGGGCTGCGACTTGTCGCAGCCGGCGACGCCGATCAGCGCGTCATAGGCGTGGCCGCGCACGGTCAATTCGACCGAGTCCGCAATCACCTCGCGCGAGGGCAGCGAGGCCTTCATGCCGGCATGGCCCATGGCGATGCCGTCGGTGACGGTGATGGTGCAGAACTCACGCGGCGTGCCGCCGACCGAAGCAACGCCCTTCTTGACCGCCTGCGCCTGGCGCATCAGCGCGATGTTGCAGGGGGCGGCCTCGTTCCAGCAGGTGGCGACGCCCACAAAGGGCTGATGGATCTGCTCGGTGGTCAGACCCATGGCGTAATAGAACGAACGGTGCGGGGCGCGATCCGCGCCCTCCGTGGCGTGCCGGCTCGGCAGCTTCGACTTCAAATTCGACTTGGCGTCCATAGCCTTGGGTCGTCCCCCACCCGCACTCCACACGCGCCCGGCTGAAAATGCCGGTTCTTGTCGAAGGGCCGAAAAAACAGGAAGCCACGCAATGGCTTGCCTTTACTCCGACGCTCTTCGATTTCCGTGAAGCCTATGGCCAAATCGCGGCGCGGCGAGCCATAATGTCTCGCTATGATTTGATTGCCGCTACACTGTTGCCGACAGGACACAGATTTGCGCCCCTTCCGGCTAAGCCGCGTAGCCCAATGACCCAGTTTCCGGGCATGACAGCTTCGATGGGCAAGCCTCCCCGCCTCCGCCGCTCCTTTTTCGACCGCTCGGTGCATGACGTAGCGCCCGAACTGATCGGCGCGACGCTGTTGGTTAATGGCGTCGGCGGCATCATCGTCGAACTGGAGGCCTATCACCACACAGACCCGGCGGCGCATTCCTTTATTGGCCGCACGGCACGCAATGCGGTGATGTTCGGGCCGCCCGGCGTGGCTTACGTCTATCGCTCCTACGGCATCCATTGGTGCCTGAACTTCGTCTGCGAGGCGGAAGGCTCGGCAAGCGCGGTGCTGATCCGGGCGCTGGAGCCGACGCAAGGGCTGGCCCTGATGCGGCGGCGGCGGGGTTTAAGCGAAGCGCGCGCGCTGTGCTCCGGGCCGGGCAAGCTGGCCCAAGCCCTCGGCGTCACGATCAAGCACAACGGGCTTGCGCTCGACCGTCCCCCCTTCGAATTGCGCGCGCGGACCGCTGAACCGGAGATCGCGGTCGGCGTGCGCATCGGCATCAGCAAGGCGGTGGAGCACCCCTGGCGCTACGGCCTGAAGGGCTCGCCGTTCCTGAGCAAGCCGTTTCCGCCGTTGCGATGAAAGTGCATGAGGCCGCTCAAGGTTCGTGCGCCATGTGCGATTGTGGTGTGCCGGCCGCCTGCATGAGCACGATCTGTTGCAGGAGTTCACAGACCATATTGCGCTGCCCCCGAGGCCGGTAAATAATGATTCCATCGCGCCAGCGTGTCGAGAGATGGGGGCTTCGACGACGACCGCTTGGATCGCCAAGTTCATCGGCTGGACGCGATGGCTGCCAACAAAAAACAAGATTTATCTTGGGGGAGAACGACCATGGATGCGACTGTCGATCGCAAACGGCTCTATGTGCCGGCCGCTGCCGGCTTCTACGAAGCTTTTGGCCCGCTTAGCCACACGCTGATGCGAGTAGCGCTCGGCGCGATCTTGATCCCGCACGGCTTCGGCAAGGTGTTCGGCAATGACGCCGTGCACGCGGCCAATAATTTCGTGCATTTCGGCTGGGCCTTTCCGCTGGCCTGGGCTTATTTCATCGGCGCGCTCGAATTCTTCGGCGGCATTCTCCTGGTGCTCGGCCTGTTCACGCGCGCGATCGCGCTCGCCTTCGCCATCGAGATGGCGGTGATCTCGTTTGCCGTGCTGTGGCCGCATTGGGAGTGGGCGCACCACGGCATGGAATACGCCTTCTTCATGGGCCTGATCGCCATCGCGGTGTTTCTGGGCGGCGGCGGACCCTATGCGCTCGACAACCGGATGACGAAGGAATTCTGAAGCGCTGGATGCGGGCTCAGGCTTTGATGCGGAAACCCGGATCGAAGCCGAGCTCGCGCTTGGCCTTGTCGCTCGACAGGCCGGGATCGTCTTCCGCGAAATTGTAGATGCCGGGCTTGCCCTTGGTGAGCGCGAGCAGCGTCGCCTGCGCGGCGGCATCGACATGCACGGCGGGCATACGGATCGCCGTTTCCGCCGACCAGGTGCCGGGACCGTAGAAAAAGCCGAAGCGCAGCACGATGCCTTCCGGCAGCGCCAGCACGGCATGTTCCATGATGGAAACGGCGTCACTGGTGACGGTACCGCGCACCAGCGGATCGTTTTCCACGCGCGCGCCCTCGCCCGGCGCATAGATGAAGGCGATGCTCTGCGCGATCATGCTGCGGACGCCGGCCGCCTTCGCCGCGGCGACCAGATTGCGCGTGCCCTCGATGCGCAGCCGCGCATTGCGCGCGAGCCCCTCTTCGTACCGCGGCGTGCCGGGCGCGAAAGCGAGATCGGTGAGCTGATGGATGATGACGTCCGGCCGCGCCGCCGTGACCGCTTGCGTCAACGCCGCGCCGTCGAATACATCGACCACCACCGGTTCGGCACCAAGCTCGGCGATCGCATCGGCCTTGTCGGCCGAACGCGTGGTGCCGGCGACCTGATGGCCGGCGGCGCAGAGCAGCGGGGTCAGCCTTCGCCCGATGGCGCCGCCCGCTCCAGCCAGAAACAAGCGCATCGGCATTGTCCTTTCAGTACGACAGGATGAATTCGGCGCCGGCCGCAGTATCGAATTCGCGCCGCACGCGGCCATTGCTCAATTCGAATTCCAGCACCTTGGCGGCGTCGTGACAACACAGATAGGCGTGCCGGCCATCGGCGGCGAAGCCGAAACCCATCGGCGCCTTCGGCGTCGGGAAGCCGGCGATCTGATCGAAACTGAAGGCGTCGTAGATGGCGGCGTAATTGTCTACATGCGAGGAGACACAGACGTAGCGCCCGTCCGGCGACACCCGCACGCGGCGCAATTGATTGACGGTTCCCGGCGCGCCTTCGATCTCTAGCGTGCGATGCAGCGCCAGCGTGCGCGTATCGAACACATGCACCACGCCCTTGCGATGCGCGCAGACGAACAGCGCCCAGCCGTCGGGCGAGACCGCGATACCTTCGGCGGCGTGCGGGATGGTAAGCGAGCCGATGACTTTGCGGGTTGCAATGTCGAGCACCGCCACCGCCTCTTTGGTCTTGAACGAGGCGAACAGCTTAGCCGTCGCATGGCTGATGGCGATCCAATGCGGCGCGCCGCCGACATCAATACGCGTCACGGCATCGCTCGCCGGGTTGATCGCCAGCACAGCGTCGCCGAGCTCGGCGGTGCACCAGAGCGTGCCCTGCGCATCCATCATCAACGAATGCGGCGCGAGCGCCGCGCCCACATCGATGGTGTGGCGCAGGTGCCTGCCGGCGAGATCGATCACCGCGATGCGCCGGTCCGGGTCCGTGTTTTTGCCGAAGATGCCGCCGCCATAGATCGAGCCATAGACCTTGGCGCCGTCAGCCGAGCGCACCAGCTCGTGGGTCGAGCCCGGCATGTCGATCTCGTCCTTGAGCGCGAGCGTGGCGGCGTCGAAGAACTGCACCTTGTTGGCGCTCTTGGCCGTGACCGCAAGGTTCGGCCCGCCGGGCAGATTGTTGGGGTCAAGCATCGAACTCATCCGGCCGTTCCGTTCAGCACCGATCATAGCCGGGCGACAACGCAGCGCCACCACGAAAGCGCTGTCCTGTTCAGACCGCGGCCGCGCTGCGGCCCAGGCTGCAACAGTCCTTCGACGATGAGAAAAAAGAGCGGCCGAAACACCGCCGCGCGGCAGTCTCTAGCGAGAAGCCGGCGGCGCCTCGCCTACGACACCGTTCAGCCAGTTGATGCCGAGGCGGCCCTGCCCGACGGTCAAGCGCAGCAGTCCACGGTCCGGCATCGCGCCAACCTGCTGCCATGGAATATGCAATGCCTTCACCACCGGAACGTCGAGCCGATCGTAGAGGTCGCGCCGTACAACCACTTCATAGACGTTGCGCGAGGACGGCCAGACCCGCGT
>JAKAMD010000144.1 GCA_021823875.1 Pseudomonadota bacterium
ATTCGCCGCTCTGACCGGTTTTCGCGGTTTGAGATCGGTCGTGCAGCCTACTTTCCGTGCCTGTCAAGCCGTTGCCCCGACCGGCGCCAGCGCCTAATTACTCAGCTCACGGAACTCGCCGGGGACGTGTCGGTTCAGAGTCAGGGACCGACTTATTCAACAATCATCGTTTGTCGATCGAGGAGGACGAGATGTCGTTCAAGCTGCCCGACCTGCCCTATTCCTATGACGCTCTGGCGCCGTACATGTCACGGGAGACGCTCGAGTATCACCATGACAAGCACCACATGGCGTATGTGACCAACGGCAACAACCTGCTCAAAGGTACCGAGTGGGAAGGCAAGTCGCTGGAGGACATCGTCAAGGGCTCCTTCGGCAAGAATGCCGGGCTCTTCAACAATGCCGGCCAGCACTACAACCACAATCATTTCTGGCAGTGGATGAAGCCGAATGGCGGCGGCGACAAGATTCCGGGCAAGCTCAAGGCCGCGATCGACAGCGACCTCGGCGGCGTCGAGAAGATGAAGGCCGACTTCGCGCAGGCCGGAGCGACCCAGTTCGGCTCGGGCTGGTGCTGGCTCGCGGTGAAGGACGGCAAGCTGATCGTCAGCAAGACCCCGAACGGCGAAAATCCGCTCGTTCATGGCGCCACCCCGGTGCTGGGATGCGATGTCTGGGAGCATTCCTATTACATCGATTACCGCAACCGGCGGCCCGACTACTTGAAGGCTTTCGTCGATCACCTGGTCAACTGGGAATACGTCGAACAGCTTTACCTGGCGGCCGTAAAATAAGCGCTCGGTTCCTCGATGACCGCGACTCGGCCGGCCACTGCATATGTTGACCGGATTGCGCTTCTGATCCTGGCGGCGGTGGCAATCACCGCCGCCTTGACGTTTCGGGACTATGGCCTGGGCTGGGACGACTTCACCCAGTCGCAATATGGCGAGCTGCTGCTCAAGCTCTACGGCTCGGGCTTTGCCGACCGGCGCGCGCTGTCCTTCGTCAATCTCTACCAATATGGCGGCGGCTTCGATATGGCGGCGGCACTTGCCGCCAAGGTGTTGCCGTTCGGCTTATTTGAGACGCGCCGACTGGTGGGCGGCGTGGTCGGCCTGATCGGCCTTTTCGCCACCTGGCGCCTCGGACGCCGCCTGGGTGGCCCCTGGGCTGGGCTTGCCGCGCTGGCGCTGCTGGCGGCCTGCCCGCTCTATTTCGGCCACATGATGATGAACGTGAAGGACGCGCCCTTCGCGGTGGCCATGATCGTGCTGCTGCTCGCGGCGGCGCGGGCGCTTGAAGAATATCCGCGGCCGACGCTTGCCACCGTGGCGCTGTTCGGAATCGGCCTCGGCACCGCGTTCGGGACGCGCGTACTCGCGGGGCTGGGAGCGCCGGAAATCGGCGCAGGCCTCTTGCTGATCGTGGCGTTGGATGCGCACGCGCAAGGCCTGCGCGCCGCCGCCGTCCGGCTCGGCCAATTTCTGCTGAAGCTGCTGCCGGGCTTCGTGCTCGGCTATTTGATCATGGCCCTGCTCTGGCCATGGTCGGTCGTCTCGCCGCTCAATCCGATCCGCGCCGCCATCTATTTCGACACGTTCTTCGGCGTCTACGAAAAGCCGTGGCACGAACTGTATGACGGCCACGTCTTCTCGGTCATCCAGATGCCGGCGAGTTATCTGGTGCACCTGTTCGTGCTGAAGCTGCCGCTGCTGCTGCTGGTGCTCGGGCTCGCAGGTGCCATGAGCGCCTTGATTGTGGCCGCGCGCGGCGGCGCGGCGCCGGCGCTGCGCGCCAATTTGCTAATGCTGGTGGTCGCCATCTTCCTGCCCCTCGGTCTCGCCACGATAACGCATCCGGCTTTCTACAACGGCATCCGCCATTTCGTTTTCGTCGTGCCGCCGCTGGCGGTGCTCGGCGGCGTCGCCACCGGCTGGATGGTCGCTCACCTGCAAATGCGCGGCCGCGCCATGCGCTGGGGTTTCGCCGGGCTCATTGTCTTGGGCATCGCGGCTCCCATCATCGCCATGGCGCGGCTACACCCGTACGAGTACACATATTTCAACGAACTCGCCGGCGGCGTACGCGGCGCGCAACACCGCTTCATGCTGGATTATTGGGGTCTCGCGTTCCAGCAGGCCGGTAATGCGTTACGTGCAAAGCTCGCCGCAGCACATGAAACGCCACCGGCCGGACGAAAATGGGCGGTGGCAATCTGCGGTGAGGCGCGTGCCGCACGGATCGCGCTCGGGCCCGATTTTGAAGTCAATTGGGACGACAAAACAGCGGACTTTTTCATGGCGCTGGGCAATTTCTATTGTGCGCAGCCGCCCGCCCCTGTTTTGCTCACAGTCGAGCGCGACGGGGTAACCTTTGCCAAGGTCTATGACCTGCGGGGTCGGCCAAAGCCAAGGTAGCGAAGCCACAGGGCGAAGCCGCCAACGTGTCAAATTATAACGAATTATAACGAACCCAAATGGGTCCTCTTAATAGCTTCTGGGCATAATCCCGCCGATTAAAACAGGTGGAAGTGGAGGCTACAGTGAGCACCTTCAAGTTAAACGGTGATTTCGACAAGGTGAGCGCTGAGCTCAAGAAGACGTTTGAGAAACAGGAGGCCCGTTTCAACGCCAGCCTCGAGACGTTATTTAAGCCGTCGCCGTCCGCAGATCCCGCAGCGCCTGCCGGAACGCACGCCTCGGCTGAGTGGTCGTCCAAAGAAGTGCGTAGCCGCGCATTGAATAGCGAAGGCAATGATTCCGCACGCGACCGGCTGCGCAACTCGATCCGCTCGCGCTAGAGAATATCCACGATCCCGTCGTCTTGCTGACGCCTCACGCATTCAATGCGTGAGGCGACGGCTATTGGCATGGCCGCGACGGCGCATAGGCATGGTGGGCGGCTGCCATTAGAGTCCGCCATAGGCGAGCGACCGCACCATCGTCGCTTCCACCGCCATCAGGGCCTCGAACTTTTCTTCTACCATCCGGCGCGCTTTCCGAATTCAAGCGGCGAGGCGGCCTGGTTCCATTGGCCAGGCGGCTATGGCAGGATCGCCATCGCACGTGCGCGGAGTGGCCCCAATGGCACGGTTTCTTTCCGCTCTCTTGGCCGCGGCATGCCTGGCCTTGATGCCCTCTTCCGTGCCGGCGAAAGACGCGCCCGCGGCGCCGATCGCCGCTTTGCTCGATATCGACAGCGCAATCGGACCGGCCACCGCCGAATATGTGCATGACGGCTTGCGTCAGGCGCGCGACCGCGGCGCTCGGGTGATCGTGCTGCGGCTGGACACACCGGGCGGGCTATCGTCGTCGATGCGGGTGATCATCCACGATATCCTTGAATCACCCATTCCGGTGATCGGCTATGTCGCCCCAAGCGGCGCGCGCGCCGCCAGCGCCGGCACCTACATCCTCTATGCCACACACCTCGCCGCCATGGCGCCCTCGACGCATCTCGGCGCAGCGACGCCGGTGCAGGTCGGTGGCGGCTTGTTCGGTGGCGGTGGCAGCAAGGACGAGAACAAGAAGGAGGACGGCAAGAAGGACGGCAAAGCGCCCGCCAATGCCGAAGAGGCCAAAATCCTCAACGACGCCATCGCCTATATCCGCAGCCTGGCGCAATTGCGCGGGCGCAATATCGAATTCGCCGAAAAGGCGGTGCGCGAGGCCGCGACCCTGACCGATACCGAGGCGAAGGAGCAGCACGTCATTGAGCTAATCGCCGATAACGTGCGCGACCTGTTGAACCAGGCCGACGGCCGCACCGTGAACCTCAATCATCAGATGGTGACGCTGAAGACGCGCGGTCTCACCGTCGTTTCGATCGAGCCCGACTGGCGCGCCCGCATCCTGGCCATCATCACCAATCCCAATATCGCCTATCTGCTGCTGCTCGCCGGCATCTACGGCATCATGTTCGAATTCTTCAGCCCGGGCGCCTACTTCCCCGGCGTGCTGGGCTCGATTGCGCTCTTGGTCGGGCTCTATGCGCTCAATCTCCTGCCGATCAGCTATGCCGGCGCCGGCTTGGTGCTGCTCGGCATGGCCATGATGCTGGCCGAAGCCTTCCTGCCGAGCTTCGGCGTCATCGGCATCGGCGGCATCGCCGCCTTCGTCATCGGATCTCTGCTCTTGTTTCCCGGCGGCGCCCCCGGCTTTGAGTTGTCATGGTCGGCGATCATCGCGGCCACAGTGGTCAGCGCCGGTTTCCTGATGCTCGTCATCACGCTGGTGTGGCGGGCGCACCGACGCACCATCGCAACCGGCGACACCCTGCTGGTCGGCCACGCCGCGCAGGTGCTGCACTGGGACAACAACGAAGGCGAGGTGCAGGTGAGCGGCGAGCGCTGGCGCGCGACCTCCGCCGCCCCGCTGAAGCCCGGCGAGCGCGTGCGCATCGTCGAGCGCCGCAACCTGACGCTTTCGGTCGAACCGGAAGCGCGTATTTCACCGAAACCATGAGGAACATGTCATGTATCTGCTGAACGATGCCGTCTGGTATGTGGTGATCATCGTCCTCCTCATCATGTTCCTTTACTCCGGCATCCGCGTACTGCGGGAATACGAGCGCGCGGTAATGTTCACGCTTGGCCGCTTCACCGGCGTGCGTGGACCCGGCTTCATGATCATAATCCCGATCGTGCAACAGATGGTGCGGGTCGATCTGCGCACCATCGTGCACGACGTGCCGAGCCAGGACGTAATCTCGCGCGACAACGTATCGGTGAAGGTCAATGCGGTGGTCTATTTCCGCGTGGTCGATCCGGACAAGGCGGTGATCCAGGTGGCGGATTATTTCGCCGCCACCAGCCAGCTGGCGCAGACCACGCTGCGCTCGGTGCTCGGCAAACACGAGCTCGACGAGATGCTGGCCGAGCGCGACAAGCTCAACCACGACATCCAGCGCATTCTCGACGAACAGACCGACGCCTGGGGCATCAAGGTCTCCAACGTCGAGATCAAGCATGTCGACATCGACGAGAGCATGATCCGCGCCATCGCCCGCCAGGCCGAGGCCGAACGCTACCGGCGCGCCCGCATCATCAGCGCGGAGGCCGAGCAGCAGGCGGCCGAGAAATTGGTTGAGGCGGGCAAGATGCTGGGTGAACAGCCGGAATCGATGCAGCTACGCTATCTCTCGACCCTGCAGGACATCGCCGGCGAGAAGAACTCGACCATCGTGTTCCCGGTGCCGGTCGACATTCTGCATTCGGTCCTTGGGCTGAAGAAGGAGGCGTAAGCGGCAACGCGCTAATCGGCTTTGTGCCAGTCGAGTTTGCCGACGCCCTGCAATAGCAGGAACTGGCAGTCGGCTGCCGCCGCGTTGGAAATGCGGTGGGCGGTGCCCGACGCGATCTTGAACCGCTCGCCGATCGCGAGCGTATAATGACTATCGGGCGCGCGCGTCTCGATCGTGAGCGTGCCGCGCAGCACGAAATAATGATCCGTGCTCTCGCCGTGGTAGTGCCAGGGGATCACGTCGCCGGGCGCCAGCGTGAAGACACGCGCCTGCACGTCGGTTCCGACCACGACCCGTTCGATGTTCTTGACCTGATAATTCGGCATAGCGCATTCCTCCCGCTCGCCATCGCATCCCCTCAGCCGTGCGCGAAGGCCCAATACAATTCGCGCGCCTTGCGATAGAGCGGCCCGGGCTGCAGCGCGCGCTGGTCGACGCGGCTGATCGGCATCACCTTGGAGTAGTTTCCGGAGGAAAAGACTTCGTCGGCATTCTCGATGTCGGCATAGCGCAGGGTGGTTTCGACCACGCTGACCCCCGCCTCGCGCAACAGCTTGATCACGCGCTGGCGGGTGATGCCGTTGAGGAAGGTACCGTTGGGCGCCGGCGTCAGCACCACATCGTCCTTGCCAATGAACAGATTGGCGGTGGCAAGCTCGGCGACGTTGCCGAGCGAATCGAGCATGACGCAATTGGCGAAGCCGCGCGCCTGCGCCTCGATCAGCGCGCGCGCATTGTTGGGATAGACGCAGCCGGCCTTGGCGGCGGGCGACGTTTCCGGACTGGGCTTGCGGAACGGTGACAGCGTGACGGCGAAACCCTCGGGCGGGCGCATCGGCGCCTCGTAGAGCGTCAGGCACCAGCGCGTCGTCTCCGGATCGGGCGCGACCAAGAGCTTGCCGGCGCCCTCGGCCCAATACATCGGCCGGATATAGAGCGGGGTGTCCTTATCGAAACGCTGAAGGCCGTCGGCGCACAATTCGAGCCAGCGCCCGACCGCCACCACCGGCTTGAGATACATGGTGACGGCCGAGGCGTTCACCCGCGCGAAATGCAGGTCGAGATCGGGCGTCACCGCCTCGAAGGCGCGGGCGCCGTCGAACACCGAGGAGCCGAGCCAGGTCGCGTGCGAACGCGCGCCCATGATCGGGATGTTGCCCTCATGCCAATCGCCGTCATAAAAGGTCCAAGTCTTTGACCAACTTGTCTTCGACCAGCCTTGAGCCGCCATTCCCGCCTTCTCCCGACACACTTTATTGTGACCGCCGCACGGCTTTCCTTGCCGTACCGGTCATACTTTGCACTCTAGCGGTCCGCCTCGGAGGATACCATGCCGTCCATCTTCGTTTTCGATGCCTATGGCACGTTGTTCGACGTCCATGCCGCCATCGGGCGCTTCCGTGGGCAAGCCGGCCCGGACGCCGACCGCATGTCGGACATCTGGCGCACCAAGCAGCTCGAATATACCTGGACGCTGACCCTCAACGGCCACTACACGGAATTCTGGACGCTGACCGAGCAAGCACTCGATTTCGCGCTCGCGCGCGTGCCCAGCGTCGACAAAGCGCTGAAGCCGAAACTGCTGGATGCCTATTTCCAGCTCGATGCCTTTCCCGACGCGCGCGCGGCGCTGCGCACGCTCAAGGCCAAGGGCCACAAGACCAGCATCCTCTCGAACGGCTCGCCCAAAATGCTCAAGGGCGCGGTGGACGCCGCCGGCATCGGCGCCGATCTCGATGCGGTGCTGTCAGTTGACGCGATCAAGATGTTCAAGCCGCGACCGGAGGTTTATGCGCTGGTCACCGACCACTACAAATGTTCGCCGGGCGATGTGACTTTCGTATCGTCGAACCGCTGGGACGTGGCGGCCGGCACCTCGGTCGGCTTCCGCAGTCTCTGGGTCAACCGCAGCAAGGCGCCGGATGAATATCTCGACTTCCCGCCGGCGCAAGTGCTGGCCGATCTGAACACTCTCGCAGAGCAGGCCTAGACTAAAGACGGTCGCGATTCGGGTCTGGCGCGGCGCGGTGCCGGCGCCTATATGCGGTGTTCGCCCGCCGAAACCCGCGCCCGCATCATGCCCCCCATCATTTCGATTCAGAACCTATCGAAGACATATGCCGGCGGCTTCCAGGCGCTGAAGACCATCAATCTCGCCATCGAACGCAGCGAGATCTTCGCGCTGCTCGGCCCCAACGGCGCCGGCAAGACCACGCTGATCGGCATCATCTGCGGCCTGGTCAATCCCACCATCGGCAGTGTCACCGTCGACGGCCACGATATCATCCGGGACTTCCGCGCCGCCCGTTCGCTGATCGGCCTGGTGCCGCAGGAGGTCATGATGGCGCCGTTCGAGACCGTATGGGCATCGATCACGATGTCGCGCGGCTTGTTCAACAAGCCGAAAGACCCCGCCTATCTCGAGAAGGTGCTGAGGGATCTCTCGCTCTGGGACAAGCGCGACGCCAAGGTGGTGACACTTTCCGGGGGCATGAAGCGGCGTGTCCTGATCGCCAAGGCGTTGTCGCACGAGCCCAAGATACTGTTCCTTGACGAACCGACTGCGGGCGTCGATGTCGAGCTCCGCAAGGACATGTGGCAGGTCGTGCAGAACCTGCGCGCATCCGGCGTGACCATCATTCTTACGACGCATTACATCGAGGAAGCGGAAGAGATGGCCGACCGCGTCGGCGTCATCAACAGGGGCGAGATCGTACTCGTTGAGAATAAGGCAGAGCTGATGCGCAAGCTGGGAAAGAAGCGCTTGACGCTGCAGGTCGGCGAGCGGCTTGATGCGATTCCGGCCGCGCTCTCCGCCTTCAACCTCACGCTTGCCGGCGACGGCCACGAACTGGTCTACGACTACGACACGCAGGCCGAGCGCACGGGCGTGGCCACCTTGTTGGGCGAGTTGAGCAAGAGCGGCGTGCGCATCCGCGACCTGCACACCACGCAATCTTCACTCGAGGAGATCTTTGTCGACCTCGTGCAAGGTCCAGGACCACAGCCATGAACCTGCGTGGGATCGCCGCGATCTACACGACTGAGATGATGCGAACAGAT
>JAKAMD010000145.1 GCA_021823875.1 Pseudomonadota bacterium
TGGGATGTCGTGCCAGCGCCAGACCACGTCGCCGGCCTGATGGTTCTCGATCGGCCAGCCGTTGACGCCGATGGTATCGTCAAAGCTCGCGCAGGTGAGCACGTCGTCGGCGGTGAGCTGATAGCGGCCGGCGATGCGGCGCGTCTCGCGCACGCCGAGCTGCGGCGGAATATCGACGATGTAGGAGGCGGCGAAGCCGGGCGCTTCGCGTTTGAGGAAGTCGAAGAAGGCGAGCGCCTGGCGGCGTCCCTCGATCTCGCCGGCGCTCAGTTCGCCGGCGTCGGTGGCGTCGACCGCGCGGCCGGCAGCATTTTTCACCTGCGTGACGTTGACCCGCCATTCGCGCGTGTGCTTCTGCGGACGCAGGATGGCGCCCTTGCGCGGAAATTTGACGCCGCGCTTTTCCGCTTCTTCCATCAGCGCCGGGATCGTGCGCCAGGCTTCGCCGGCCGCGCCGGCATCGACGTCCGCCAGGCGGAACATCATAGTCGGATAAAGCGTGTCGCCGTCGGCGTCGCCTTTCTCGAAATGCGCGGCGGCGAAGGCAGCAAGATCGCCGTCGCCCGAACAGTCGATGAACACGCGGCCGAGCACGGCGTGACGGCCCGATTTGGTTTCGATCAGCAGCGCTTTGATGCGCGATGCGCTGTCCATGACGACGCCGGTCGCCAGCGCATGGAACAGGATGGTGACGCCATGCGCGAGCAACAGCGCGTCGGCCGCGCATTTATAGGCGGCGGTGTCATAGGCCTGCGCCATGATCTTGCCGAGCACGAGATGCGGCGCGTTCAGGCCGCCGAGACGGTCGATGCGCGCGAGCAGATCGTCGGCGACGCCGTGCACCACCTGGCGGATTTCGCCATGCACATTGGCATGCAGGCCGCAGAAATTGGTCACGCCGGCGGCGGTCCCCATGCCGCCGAGAAAACCGTAGCGCTCGACGAGCAGCACCTTGCGCTTGTGCATGGCGGCTGCCGCGGCCGCCGCGATACCGGCCGGCCCGCCGCCCAGCACGACGATGTCAAAGGCGTCCAAGATCGGGGTCTGGCGGGGCGGCTCAGTCAGAAAGGTGCGGTCGGCAGCCATCGGCACGGCGATCCCGGGTGCGGCAAGTCGGGCTTGCGAAGACACGCTTGCATTGAAAGGCGCTATCCTCTACTGCGGCGCCTGATCCTCGGCAATGCACAATCCATAGGCAGTGGCATGGGCCTTTCGATCCTGATCCCCGGCTTGGTCGTGTTCCTCGCAACCCATGTCTTCGTGACCTTCCGCGGGGCGCGCGCGAGCCTGATGGAACGGCTGGGCGTCGGCTATCGCGTGCTGTTCGGCCTCGTCGCCATTATCGGCCTGGCGCTGATCATCTGGGGCTATGGGCATTACCGCACCGAAGGCCTGATCACGGTCTGGTCGCCGCCTGCTTTCATGCGGCACATCACCGTCGGTCTGATGCTGATCGCGGTGATCGTGTTCACTTCCTATTTCGTTCCCAGCCACATCAAGATGTGGGCGAAGCATCCGATGCTCACCGGCATCAAGACCTGGGCCTTCGCGCATCTGCTCGCGAACGGCGACTTCGGCTCCATCCTGTTGTTCGGCTCGTTCCTGGCGTGGGCGGTCTATGCCCGCATCGCCGCCAAGCGGCGTGGCGACCTGGGCGCCACCGCGGCACCGGACGGCTGGGGCAATGACATCATCCTGGTCGTGCTCGGTGCCGTGATCTTCTTCGTGCTCGGCCGTTACTTCCACCCCTATGTGATCGGTGCTCCGGTCTTTACGGGCGCATGATCCCGAAAAAGCCTGTCCCGGGCTTGACCCGGGATGGGTACCGGTTTTCGGAAAAGATCATGCGCGACTAAAGGAAGACTGCCATGTCCGTGCAAAGCGAAATCCGGCGCATCACCGCACCTGACATTCTCGCGCGCAAAGGCGGCGAGCCGATTGTGTGCCTGACCTCTTATCACGCGCACACCGCGCGCATCGCCGATCAGTATTGCGATGTGATCCTAGTGGGTGACTCGCTCGGCATGGTGATGCACGGGCTGGAAACCACCGTGCCGGTCACCCTCGACATGATGATCCTGCAAGGTCACGCCGTGATGCGCGGCTCAAAGCGCGCGCTGGTGGTAGTCGACATGCCGTTCGGCTCCTACGAGGCGTCGAAGGAGCAGGCTTTCATGAACGCCGCCCGCGTGTTGAAGGAGACCACCTGCGGCGCCATCAAGCTGGAAGGCGGCCGCCGCATGGCCGAGACCATAGCGTTCATGGTCGAGCGCGGCATTCCGGTGATGGCCCATATCGGGCTGACGCCGCAGTCGATCAACACCATCGGCTCGTTCCGCGCGCAGGGGCGCGAGGAGGCCGACTGGGCCGCCATCGAGGCCGACGCGCTGGCGGTGGCGCAGGCCGGTGCCTTCTCGGTGGTGATCGAGGCGGTGGCGGAGCCGCTGGCGCGCAAGCTGACGCAGGCCGTCTCGATCCCCACCATCGGGATCGGCGCCAGCCCCGCCTGCGACGGCCAGGTCCTGGTGATGGAGGACATGCTCGGGCTCTCGCCGCGCGTGCCCAAATTCGTCAAGCGTTTCGGCGATCTCGGCCCCGGCATCGAAAAGGCCATCGCCTCCTATGCCGCCGAGGTGCGTGCGCGCACCTTCCCGGGCCCCGAGCACGTCTACCCGATGAAGGGCAAAAAGGCTTAAGCGGCCCGGTTCTGCCGGGCGGGGCCGGTGCCGCCCGGGACGGGACCGGCGGCCGCTCGGAACGGGGGAAGCCGGGGACAACCCTCTGAATCTTAACGCTTGTCGCCGCAGATTTTGCCTTGCGGCCGCCACATGGCTAGGTTACGGCCCATCTCGCCCGGCCGGGGTCAGATTGGGGATTGGGAGCAGTTCGTGGCCGATATTTTTCATGAAGTCGACGAGGAAGTCCGCCGCGAACGGCTGCAGAAGCTGTGGGAGCGCTACAGCATCCACATCATCGTGCTGGCGGTGCTGATCGTCGCCGGTATCGGCGGTTGGCGCGGCTATGAATGGTGGCTCAACAAGCAGGCCGCCGCCGCCGGCGCCAAGTTCGAGGCGGCCATCACCCTGAGCGATGCCGGCAAGCACGCCGAGGCGGAAGCCGCCTTGACCAAGCTCGCCGCCGACGGCGCGCCGTCCGGCTATCGCACGCTGGCGCGTTTCCGCGCCGCCGCCGAACTGGTGTCGGTGAAGCCCGCCGAGGCCGCCAAGGCCTATGACGCGCTGGCCTCCGACTCCTCGCTCAGCACCACCCTGCAGGACCTCGCCACCGTGCGCGCCGCCCAACTGCGGGTCGATACGATGTCTTTCACCGACATGCAGCTCAAGCTCGCGCCGCTCACCGCCGACGACCGCGCTTTCCGCCATACCGCGCGCGAGCTGCTGGCGCTCTCGGCCTGGCGCGCGCACGACTATACCGCCGCGCGCAAATACATCGGCATGATCACGGGCGATCTCAGCGCGCCGCCGCTCATGCGGGTTCGCGCCGAAACATTGGCTGCGCTGATTGCCGCGCAAGGCAAGAGCTGAGAGGGAACGATGCGCCGTATCCATCGCATCGTCGTGCTGGCGACGCTGACCTTGATCGCGCCGGTCATAACCGGTTGCGCCGATTTCGATATGGACAAACTCGACGTCTTCCATCTCAACGAGAAGAAGAAGCTGCCGGGCAAGCGCATTCCGCTGTTCCCGAATGGCGTGCCAGGCGTCAGCCAGGGCATTCCGCCGGAATACATGAAGGGCTATCAGCCGCCGCCGGATCAGACGGCCGACGGCACGCTCGGCCAGCCCGGCGCTGCAGCGCCCGGTACGAATGGCGCCACCGCCCAGCCGGGCGAGCAGAGGACCGCGGCGGTCACGCCGGTCCAAAGCAAGTCGGAGCCCAAGGCGAAACCGAAGCCCAAGGCGCCGGTTCGCCACAAGGTGAAGCATAAGCCGAAGCCCAAACCGAAGGCGCGCGCGCCGCAGCCGGTGTCGCAGCCGCAGCAGAATGCGCCCTGGCCCGCGCCGGGGCAGCAGCCGCCGCAGCAGCAGAACAATTCGGCACCCTGGCCGGCGCCGCAATCGACACCCGATAACTCGGCCTGGCCGGCGCCGCCGCCCACCGGCACTTTCTCCAAGCAATAGTCTGGTCGGGCGCGGGCGTTCGCTGGGCGGGCTTGACCCGAGGATGACCCGCGCTCCAAACACATTCCTTGGATTTCAGGATGGATTGCCGGATCGCGCCGGCAAGACAGGCGCCTCATGAGTTTCACCGTCGCCATCGTCGGCCGGCCCAATGTCGGCAAGTCGACCCTGTTCAACCGGCTGGTCGGGCGGCGGCTGGCGCTGGTCGATGACCGGCCGGGCGTCACCCGCGACCGCCGCGAGGGCGAAGGCCGGCTCGGCGATCTCAAGTTCACCGTGGTCGATACCGCCGGCCTCGAGGAGGCCGCGCCGGAAAGCCTCTCGGGCCGCATGCGCGCACAGACCGAAGCCGCGATCGCGGCGGCCGATGTCATCTTCTTCATGATCGATGCGCGCCAGGGCCTGATGCCGGTCGACCGCGCTTTCGCCGACCTGACGCGCCGCGCTGGCAAGCCGACCGTCGTCATCGCCAACAAGAGCGAAGGCACGGCCGGCGAAGCGGGCCGGCTGGAGGCTTATGCGCTCGGTCTGGGCGAGCCGGTGCCGATCTCGGCCGAGCACAACGAAGGCATGGTCGATCTCTACGACGCCTTGCGCGCGGCGCTGCCGGGAAAAACCGCGGCGCGCGAAGAGCCGGTTGAAATCGCCGGGGAAGCGCGCGCCATCCGCGTCGCCATTGTCGGGCGTCCCAATGCCGGCAAGTCGACGCTGATCAACCGGCTGATCGGCGAGGACCGTCTGTTGACCGGCCCGGAAGCCGGCATCACCCGCGACGCCATCGCGGTCGAACATGAATGGCAGGGCCGCAAGTTCAGCATCTACGACACCGCCGGCCTGCGCCGCCGTTCGCGCATCGAGGAAAAGCTGGAGAAGCTTTCCGTTGCCGACGCGCTCAACGCCATCCGCTTCGCCGAAGTGGTGGTGGTGCTGGTCGATGCCGAGCATCCGTTCGAGGAGCAGGATCAACGCATCGCCGATCTGGTCGAACGCGAAGGCCGCGCGCTGGTGCTGGCCGTGTCCAAATGGGATATCACCGAGAAGAAGCCCGGCGCCATCAAGAAGCTGCGCGACGAGGCCGAGCAGAAGCTCACGCAGGTGCGCGGCGTGCCGCTGGTCGCGGTGTCGGGGCTGACCGGCGAAGGGCTCGACCGGCTGATGCAGGCGATCGTCGATGCGCACGAAGTGTGGAACCGGCGGGTGTCGACCTCGGCGCTCAATCGCTGGTTCGAGCAGGTCTTGAGCGCGCACCCGCCGCCGGCGGTGTCGGGGCGCCGGCTCAAGCTCAACTACATCACACAAGCGAAGACGCGGCCGCCGAGCTTCGTCCTGTTCTGCACGCGCGCCGACGCGCTGCCCGACGCCTATAAGCGCTATCTGGTCAATTCGCTGCGCGATTCATTTGATCTGCCCGGCACGCCGATCCGCCTGACGTTGCGCGAAAAGGAAAACCCGTTCCGGGGGCGGGCGAAGCGGCGGCCTTGAAGTGCGCTCATGCGCGCCGCCGCTCACGCCGGCGGGCGGAATTCCAGGAACTTCTTTTCGCGGAATTCGTAGACCTTGCCGTTCTCCGTGCAGGCCTCCGTGCATAGCGGCACAATCGCGGGCGCCACGTCCTCCGGCGTCGGCAGCGTCGCCGGGTCGACGCCCGGCCAGCCGGCGCGGTAGAGCCGCGTATAGGTCGGGCCGGGATTAAACAGGTTCACGCGCACATTGCTGGAGGCGGCTTCCGTCGCGTAGGTCTGCACCAGTTCGTTGAGCGCGGCTTTCGAGGCGGCGTAGGGGCCGCAATAGGCGCGCGCCAGCCAACTCAGGCCCGAGGTGATGAACACTGCGCGCCCGGCCGGCGCCCGCTTGAGCAGGACATCCATGCAGCGGATCAGTTGCCAGTTGGCGGTGACATTGATCGCGAACAGATTGTCCCAGTCCTTCGGCTCGACATGGTCGAGCGGCGACAGCGTTCCGAGCGTGCCGGCATTGCCGACCAGCACGTCGAGCCGCTGGTAGCGTTCATAAAGCGCGAGCGCGAGGCGGGCGATGCCGTCGGAATCCTTCATGTCGAGCGGCACCAGGGTGGCGCTGCCGCCGACGGCGCGGATCTTGTCGTCGAGCTCTTCCAGCCCGCCGGTGGTGCGGGCGACCGCCACGATGTGCGCGCCGGCTTCGGCCAGTCGCAGCGCAAGGGCGGCGCCGATGCCGCGCGAGGCGCCGGTCACGAGCGCGATTCTGTCGGCGAGCGGTTTGGACATGCTGGTCTCTCGGTCAATTATAGGCGCCAATGCGCGGTGCGGGGCTTGATGCCAATTACCGCGGCAGCTTGCAAGGCGGGCCGAGACCGCCGTTCGGGTCAGCCATACGCGGCCACTTTTTCCTCGGGAATGGCGACTGTGTTCCAGGGTGCATGCGCGACCGGCCGGTCGGCGTTGAAGGGCTCGCCGCCGTCATAGAGCCGATAACGCACGGCCGAGAAAATGTCGGTCGCGACCGCGCTGTTTTGCTCGCTCACCTCGCAAATGAATGCAGGGCGGATTTGATCCAGCATGCGGCGTTGGTTTTGAAGCACCTCGATCTCGGCGCCTTCGACATCGATCTTGATGAGATCCGGGGGTGGGAATTGCGTGAGCAGCCAGTCAAGATTGAAAGTCGGAACGCACTGGCGATGCCGAACGCCGCCCATCTGCGAATGGCCATATTCGGCCAACGCGTTCGATGCCCGCCCGCGTGCGGCAATATGGAAGGCGCGAATGCCGACTTGTCCGCCGACCGCAACCGGAACAACGGTGATCGGTGCGATCGCGGCGGAGGAAATCTCGCTACTGCGCCGGAGGAGCTGAACCAGCGAAACGTCGGGTTCGAAGGCGATGATTTGCCCCTCGGCGCCGGCGCGGGCCGCGGCAGCCGCCGCGAACAGGCCGACATTGGCCCCGATATCCCACACGACGGTGCCCGGCCGGACAAACTGGGCGGCGCAGCGCAAGAGCGCCGGGTCGAGCGCATGCATCGGCTTGAAAGCGTAGGCGAGCGCAGCCGAGGGACTGACATAGATGATCGCCGCATCGAACGGCGGCGGCAGGCGCCGCTTGAACGTCAACGGGCGCGTGACGCGTTCGGCCCAAGTTCTCAGCCTTATGATCATGGCACGCCTCGGCCGCATGTTGAAAAACAACACTCGCTCTCATGCCTCGTCAGGCGCAAGTGCGGAGCCGGAAGAGAGCCTTCCTTCAAATAAATATCAGGTTCGTCGCGAAGGCCCGGGCTGGACGAACCGCTAAACGCTTAAATCGCTTCCGCCAGCAGCGACAACTGCCGGGGGGAGGCTTCCTGCGCGTCGAGATCGGTGAGCGGGGTCGGATAGTTGCCGGTGAAGCAGTGATCGGTGAATTGCGGGTGGACGGAATCGCGCGCCTCGTAGCCCATGGCGCGGTAGATGCCGTCGACCGAGAGGAACGCGAGCGAGTCCGCCTCGATGAACTTCCGCATGCCTTCGAGGTCATGCGTCGCCGCCAGCAGCTTGTCGCGTTCGGGCGTGTCGATGCCGTAATAGTCGGGATGCGTGATCGGCGGCGAGGCAATGCGGAAGTGTACTTCCCTCGCGCCGGCCTCGCGCATCATTTGAACGATCTTGCGCGAGGTGGTGCCGCGCACGATCGAGTCGTCGACCAGTACGATGCGCTTGCCGGTGACCACGGCGCGATTGGCCGAATGCTTGAGCCGCACGCCCTGATCGCGGATCGCCTGGGTCGGCTGGATGAAGGTGCGCCCGACATAGTGGTTGCGGATGATGCCGAGCTCGTACGGGATGCCGGAGGCTTGCGCGAAGCCGAGCGCCGCCGGCACGCCGCTGTCCGGCACCGGCACCACCACATCGGCCTTGGCCGGCGCCTCGCGCGCGAGCTCGTGGCCCATGCCTTTACGCACATTGTAGACGTGGCGGCCGCCGACGATCGAATCCGGCCGCGCGAAATAGATGTATTCGAAGATGCAGGGCCGCGGCGGCACCGGCGGGAACGGCTTGTGCGATTGCGCGCCTTCCTCATCGAACACCATGACCTCGCCGTTCTCCACGTCGCGCACATATTTGGCGCCGATGATGTCGAGCGCGCAGGTTTCCGAGGCGAGGATCGGGCAGCCGTCG
>JAKAMD010000146.1 GCA_021823875.1 Pseudomonadota bacterium
TCTGGTAACCGGTGCAGCGGCACAGATTGCCGGCAATACCAAAGCGGATTTCCTCTTCGGTCGGGCTCGAATTCTCCTGCAACAACCGGTAGGCGCGCAGGATCATGCCGGGGGTGCAGAAGCCGCATTGCAGGCCGTGCATCTCGCGGAAGCCTTCCTGCAAGGCATGCAGTGTGCCGTCGGCATTCGCCATGCCTTCGATGGTGCTGACATCGGCGCCGTTGGCCTGCACCGCGAACATAGTGCAGGACTTCACCGACATGCCGTTGAGGTCGACGGTGCAGGCCCCGCAATGGCTGGTGTCGCAGCCGACATGCGGGCCGGTGAGGTTGAGCTGCTCGCGCAGGAAGTGGATGAGCAGCGTGCGCGGCTCGACCAATTCCTCGACCGCCTTGCCGTTCACGGTCATTTTGATGTGGGTTTTGGCCATGATCGTTGTCCTCCCCTCACGCGCCGGCGCGCTGTTTGGCGCGCGCGAGCGCGCGGGCAAGCATGACGCCCGCCATCTTGGTACGGTATGCGGCCGGCCCGCGGCCGTCGGATGCGGGCGCGGTGATCGCCTCGGCGGCAGTCATTGCTTTTTTCACGGCTGCCGCGTCGAGCGTCGACCCGGTCAATATCTTGCCGGCCTCTTCCGCCCAGAGCGGCGTCTCAGCCACGTTGGTGAGTCCGACCGAGCAACTCGCCACCTTGCCGCCGCTCATGGTCAGCACCACGGCCGCCGCGGCCGTGGCATAGTCTCCGACCTTGCGCTTGAGCTTCTCGTAGGCGTAGCCGTGGCCGGCCGCCGGCACCGGAATACGCACGGCGGTAACGATCTCGCCCGGCTCCAGCGCGGTGAAATAGGCGCCCTGGTAGAACTCCCGCGCCGCGATCTTGCGTTCGCCGCCCTTCCCGACCGCGTGATAGGTCGCGCCCAGGCACATCATCACCGCCGGCATGTCATTGCCGGGATCACCATTGGCGACATTGCCGCCGAGCGTGCCGACATAGCGCACCTGCGGATCGGCGATCTGCAAGGCTACCTCCCGCAGGATCGGCACTTTCTTGTCCAGAATGGCCGAGTCGATCAGCTCGTGCTGGGTGGTGGTGGCGCCGATGACGATATCGCCGCCTTCCTCCCGGATACCCTTGAGCTCGGCGACACCGCCGAGATCGACCAGATGAGAAGGACTGGCGAGCCTGAGCTTCATCATCGGAATGAGGCTGTGGCCGCCGGCGA
The DNA here is from genome assembly GCA_021823875.1 of Pseudomonadota bacterium. Classification (GTDB taxonomy): domain Bacteria; phylum Pseudomonadota; class Alphaproteobacteria; order Rhizobiales; family Xanthobacteraceae; genus Pseudolabrys. The sequence goes on from JAKAMD010000146.1 coordinate 1,223, forward strand.
TCGCGCGGGCGTCTTCGCCTAACTGCGCGAGCAAGCCCACGGCTTCCTTGACGGACGATGGACGATGATAATCGAAGGCACCGGGTATCACGGGCATCCTCCCTGACGCCGGTGCGCAGCTGCGCGTTACGACGCGCTTAATGCGGCACGGCGTTTGCTTATCTTATGTTGTGATTCTTGGGGCGAAGAATGCCGAGCTGTGCGGCGCAGTAACAACTTAAGATGCACGAGATCGCACGGCCTTGCACGAATGGCGGCAAGTTTTGCATGAATTGCGTCAGCAGCCCTGACGCGATGAATGCCGCTATAAGGCGCCTAAATGTCGTTATTACGTTGCCTGATCAGAGACCGGCGGAATCGCCAATTTGGATGCGCCGCTCTTCTTGCCGATGCGTGATTTCAGCCAGCCGGCACGGCTACGGCTGACTGGAACAACATAAGGCTCGTCGGCGGCCAGCTCCACGATCTCGCTATCGCCGGAGCGCCTGCAGCCGATCACCCGCTCGATATTAACGATGTGGCTACGATGCACCCGCAGAAAGCGGCCGCGGTCGAGCCGCGATTCAACCTCGCCGATCGCAAGCGGACAGAAGAGTTTGGCCGATCCGTCGAAAAGAAAAGTGTAATGAGCATTGGCTTGTACGGCGACCACCTCGTCCACGGGCAGGAGATGGGTGGCGCCGTCCCTCTCGACTGGCAAATGTTCGGCCAGGCGCGGCGGTGGCGCGCCGACGCCGCCGAGCGGTGCAAAGATTCCGCGCCGCAGTTCGGCATCGCCGCCGCTGCCGGCCGAGCTGGACATGACCGGCGCCTCATCCGGATTGCTCTCGGTCGCCACAGTGAATTCGGTGCTCGGGGCCCGTGTTTCGACCGGCGCACGATCCGGAACGAGCCGCAGCAGAAAGAGACAGGACAAGCCGAATGCTACGACAGCGACCACGATGGCGAGGACATCGGGCGACAGTGCCGGCGCCTGCTCCGCGGCAATCGGGTGCGGCGCCAGCATCGTGCCCGCGGCGGCAATGTAATGCGCAGCCGCCATCGCAAAACCGAGCACGCTCGCGGCCATGAAAAGCCGTGGGCTACCCGCACGGGCAAACGTCAGAAAAAACGCCAATCCGCTTCCGGTAACGGCAATGATGAGACCGGCCGCCCCATAAGCCGACAAAACAACGAAGCGGGCACTCTCGGCCGTCATGCCGGCATAGTGCAGAACACCCAACGCGGCGGCCAGCAGACACGACGACAGGGCAAGGCGTGCCCAAGAAAATGGACCCGCGCTGATAACATAAACCGCGATACCGGCCACGAGCACACAAAGCGCGAATGAAAGAAACATCGGGAAAAGCAAATAATCGACATGGAAGCGCGCATGGGCAGCCAACATTCCGGCGAAATGCAAAGCCCACATCGCAGCCCCGAATGAAAAAGCAGCTCCTGCAAGAAACAGCCGTCGGCGCGTGTCGAGGCCCGTGCCGATGCGCGCGGTCAGATCGAGGCCGATATAGGCTCCCTCGATTGCGAGCCCGATCGACAGCAAGACCAGCCAGGGCTCATAGCTCACCTGCATGCTGTAATTCCCAGGTCGACTTAAGATTGGGTCCCGCCAACAACGATATTGATTGTGCGCAAATTGCGAAAACCGGCGATGAAATGGCGCCCGCGCCATTCACCAGCCAGTATCGTGTCCTACGTCAAATTCCTGGCGATTATACGCGAGCTTGCGCCGACCGATACCCCGGAATCCGATGTTGCGCAGGTGGCCGCGAAATACTGAACTTTAAAAATTCAAAGGCGGCTCAGCCGCCCTCTGATGGCGAGATCGACATATCCGCTCGCCAGATCACCAGACTTGCGTTGAACTTTTCACTTTCTTGAAAGGCCCACGCCGGCAGGGTGGCCGGAAAATCATTCCAGATCAAATATCGTCAGCGACGGCATAGCCGCAGCGTTCGCGCGTCTCCAGCAATGGCACCACACCTTGCAACACCAGCTTCTTGAAATGCTCAGTCTGCTGATGCGCGGCGAACGCGTCTTCCGACGCATAGACTTCGTAGAGCAGCAGGTCATCGGGATCGTCGACGCTGCGATGCACGATGAACTGCAAATTCCCCGGCTCCTGGCGAACGGCCGCAGCCAACTCGCACAAGATGGCTTCGACCTTGCCAGTTTCGCCTGCGCGCGGCCGCCAGCGCGCAACCATCACATAAGTCACAATTTGTCCTCTCGAATTCGATACGGGCCGCGCGCGAATAATCAGACGATCAAGCCGCCGCCGTCGATATAGACGATTGAGCCGGTGGCAAAACCATTGGTCATGAAGCACATGATCTGCTGCGCGATATCCTCGCCCAGGCCGACGCGGCCAACGGGCAAAGCGGCCGCCACCTTGGCCAACATGTCCAGGCGGGCGGCTTCCGGCATGGCGGCGCGAATCGGCGTGTCGATAATGCCAGGCGATACGCAATTCACGCGCACCGGGGCGAGGTCGATCGCCAGGCTGCGCGCAAGCGACTCGAGCGCACCGTTGGCGGCGCCGACGATAGCTGAATTGGGCCGTGGGCGGATGCTGAGAAAACCGGACACCAGTGTGAGCGAGCCGCCGGCGCGAATTTCGGCCGCGCGCGCCACCCGCCAGGCGCCCCAGAACTTGCCTTCCATGGTCGCACGCACATCGTCCATGGAGACAGTCTTGAACGGACCGGTCTTCAGTTGTGCCGCCGTCACCACGACGTGATCGACCGCGCCGCACTTCTTGAACAGCTCGGCAACGCTCGCATCGCTGGCGACATCGGTCGCGATCCCGGTTGCCCCCAGCTTGGCAGCGGCCGCCTGCAAACGTTCAGCGTTGCGCGAGGCGATGATGACCTCGGCGCCCTCGCGCTTGGCCAATTCGGCAGTCGCAAGACCGATACCGGAAGAGCCTCCGACGACAACGACCTTCTTACCTGCAAGACTCATCCGATCTTCTCCAGCTTCATGCAAAATTTGACGTCATCCCCCGGTCACGCGCGACCGCGGCGGGATAGCCCAATCAGGAGGGCACGTAACGCGTGCCGATGCTCGGCTTGCTCATGCCGAGACCCGGCAGCTCCCACACGCCGGCGCCCGCGGGATTGGTATCGGCGGCGATATCGACGTCGATGAGGTAAGGCTTGTTGGCGGCGATACCCTTGCGGACCGCCTCCGCGATATCGGCAGCACGGTCAACGCGCACGCCTTCGACTCCGGCCGAACGCGCCATCGCGGCGAAGTCCGGATTGTAACGCTCGCCGGTCTTGGGATCGTGGAAGTCGGTCGCCAACTCGCGGCCGTTGAGATAGCCGCGTTGCAGACCGCGGATCGAAGCATAGGCGTAGTTGTTCCACACCACCCACACGACGGGCAGATTGTATTCGACCGCGGTGCCGAGGACGTTGGCGTGCATGAAGAAAGCGCCGTCGCCGCACACCGACACGCACGGCCGGTCGGGCGCCGCGAACTTCGCGCCCAGCACGCCGGCAACGCCGAAACCCATGGAGCCGAAGCCCATGCAGCCGATCAGCGAATCCGGGCGCCGCGGCTTGCAGTAGCCGAGCAGCCAGTTGTGATGCACGCCGATGTCGCTGACCAGGATCGCGTCTTCCGGCAGGCCCTTGTCGATTTCGGCCGCCGCGCGCTGCGGATTGATCGGCTGCGTATCGTCGGAGAAGCCGGGCGCCACCAGCTTATCCCATTCCTTGCGATAGCCGTCGATCATGCCGAGCCACTTCTTGCGCGCGTCGAGTTTCTTATCGACATCCTTGCGGCGGTCGATCTCGGCCAGCACCTGGCGCAGGAAGGTGCGCACGTCGGCCATCAGGCCAAGCGCGACCGGATAATTGCGGCCGATCTCATCCGGATCGATGTCGACGTGAATGAGTTTGGTCGGCGGAATGGTGAAGGAATAACCGGGAATCCACGAACTCGACGTGCGGTCGTCGAAACGGGCGCCGAGCGACAGCAAGACGTCGGCCTGGCGCGCGGCGTGGTTGGCCTGATAGTGGCCGCCGCGCGCGATCATGCCGAGCGCGAGCGGATGATGGGTGTCGATGGCGCCAAGCCCGCTCATTGACGCCGCCACCGGAATTTGCAAACGCTCGGCCAGCTTGAGCAATTCCTCGGCCGCGCCCCGATGGCGTATCGCCTGCCCGACAAAGATAACAGGGCGCTCCGCGCTGAGCAGCATATCGACGGCCTTCACGACGCCTTCCGGATCGGCGCCGCAACGGCTCGATATATTGGCGCACCATTCCTCCGGCTTCGGTGTTTCCTCCGCCGCCGCCTCCATGAACACGTCGAACGGCACGTCGAGCACCACCGGCCCGGGACGGCCGGTCACCATGGTCTTCCAGGCTTGCCGGACGGCAAGCGGCACCATCTCGCCGCGCGTCGGCTGAAACACCCGCTTGCAGCTTGACCGCACCATTGAGGGAAAGTCCGCCTGGTACTGGCGATACATTTCCTGGAAGGCGCCGCGATTGAACTGGCTGGTCGGCACATTGCCGGTAACCGCCAGGAATGGCACCGAGTCGAGATAGGCCGTGGCGAGCGAGATCGGCAGATTGGCCGAGCCCGGTCCGCAGCTGGTGAAAGTGGCGATCGGCTTGCCGGAGACACGGTAATAACAGTCGGCCATGAAGCCGGCGACGCTCTCGTGATGCACCGAGACGGTCTTGATGTCGTGCGAGCGCTCGTAAAGCGCGTCGATGAACTGGATATTGCCGTGGCCGCAGAGGCCGAAGGCGTAAGGCACTTTCTCGCGGATCAGATAATCGACAATGACCTGGGCGCCGTTGAGCATATTGGGTGTCGGCATCTGAAATTCTCCTTTTTGCTCAACGCATTAAGAAAGCCGGCAAGACAATGCCATACCGCCGTGCCTTCGTTCCATCCCTGCGGCGCGCCAAGCTATTTCTCATAATGCTGCACGTCAATTGATATTGTGGTATGAGGTGCGGCAGGCCACAAGTCGAGTGGGACACCTTGGGCGCGGTCCGCGCCCAACGGCTGGTGATCCGGCGAAGCACGGGAGACGACGTCATGGCGATGCCACGCAAATGGTTCATCCGCAACATCGCCGAGGTGCCGTGGCGGCAGTTTCCCGACCATTTCGGCGGCGCGCTGTCGAAACCGCTGGTCATGCCGGAAACCGCCGGCTCGCAACACCTCGACTACCGCATCTCGATGTATCAACCTATGGCCTATGTGAAGGTGCATCAGCACAAGGTGCAGGAGCAGGTCTATCACGTGCTCGAGGGCGAAGGCCTGATGCAGATCGACGGCGAGGACCATGTCGTGCGCAAGCACGACTATATTTTTCTCCCGCCGGGGGTCGATCATTCGATCTCCAATACTGGATTGGTCGATCTGGTCTTCCTGGTGGTCACCTCGCCGGTCAGCGATGACGTGAAATAAGTCAGCCTACCTTTCCGGCGCAGGCGAGTGCCGCATTGCGCCCGGCCCGCCGGCCGGAGGCAAAAGCCCATCCCAGATGATGGCCGTGGCCTTTGAGCAAGAGGCCGCCCTGCCCGGTCGAGCCGGCGGCATAGAGCCCCGCAATCGGGACGTCGCCTTCCCCGAGCACGCAATGCTCGTGGTCGACCGCGAGCCCGCCTTCGGCATGCACGAACACTGCGCGCACCGGCCCGAGCGCCACATAGGGTCCGTCGCCGATCGGCGGCCGTTTTCCAGGCGCCGCGTTATGCTGGCGCACCGTTTCCGTCAGTGCCGCCGTCGGCATGGCAAGTTTTTGGCCTAGCGCATCGAGCGCCGTCGCGCGCGTAAAAATGTCCCGGCGATTGCGCCGGTAGTCGTCGACATAGGCGTAAGCGACGCCGGGAGCCGTGGAAATGAAATGCGGCCAAGCGGAGAACATTTCGACCAAGCGCCGGTCGAGCAGGATGTAACCAACCTTGTCCGGCTGATCCGGCACCGCAAAGGCCGGCTGATTGAGCTCGTCGGCGAAGCGTTCGCCGCGCTTGTTGATAAGGATGGCGCCCGCAGCGAACAGATCGAGCGATGGCGCCAGCGCCGTGGTGACGAAACTCATCACGAAAGGACGCAGCAGCGCGCTCGGCATATGGTCGAGCGACCACGCCATCATATTGGCCAGCAGGCGCCAGGGCGGCAGGTTCAGCAAGATGTTCTGCCGCTGCGGCGGCACGAAACGCAGTTCTGGCCCGAGCGCAATATCGCCATTGATGATGCGCGCGCCAAGCGGCAGCGCGAGTTTTTGCCCGTCCCCGGTGGCGGTGATGTTCACGCCATCGATCTTGGCCTGTTGCGGCCCCATGAACCGCCCCTTGAGCTCAGGATCGCTGGTGAAATCACCGGAGGCCAACACCACGCCACCGCGTGCGCGGAAACGGCGCGGGCCTTCCGGCGTCGTGCAATCGATGCCGACCACCCGGCCCTCTTCCACCACCAGCGCGGTCGCCCGCATATTGCATTGAATACTCACCCCGGCGCGCCGCGCCGCCTTTTGCAGGTGGGTGATGTAAGAGCGCGAATTCGGCAGCACATTGTGCATGCGCGGCTTCGTATGCGGCGGCTCCGGCATTGGACCGTAGAAGCGGATGCCCTGCTCGAGCAGCCAGCGGAATGTATCCGGCATGGCATCGGCGAGCACACGGCGCAGCGCCGCATTGTCGCGCGCATCGAGATCGCCGTTGAAGCCGGCCATGTCGCGCCAGTGCTCTTCCGGCGAGTCGACGATGCCCTTGCGGAGTTGGTGCGGCGTCTGCGTCGCGGTCACCGAGCCGATCGACCAGACGGTCGAACCGCCGGGCTCCGGGTTCTTCTCCAGCAGCACGACGTCGCGCGCAATCGCGCGCGCTTCGATGGCGGCGGCAAAGACGGCGCCGCCGCCACCGACAACGATCACATCATGGGTCGTTTCGACGCTCACGACGCCTTCTTCGCCCTCTGGCCGGCGCTGGCGCCGGCGATGCGGCCGAACACCGAGCCGTTCATCAGCCCGGTGCCGCCCGGATAGTTGAAGTAGAACATGCCGCCCACC
>JAKAMD010000147.1 GCA_021823875.1 Pseudomonadota bacterium
GCAGTCGGAAGCGAAAAGTTGAGCCGGCGATTTGTTGGCGTCCAGATTTTCCTGCGCCATGGCGGCGCCGGACAGACCAAGCGCCAAAATGCCGACAATGAGAGCGATGCCGCGACTTGAAACCGTCATAGCCGTTGAAATCCCTCGAAAGACTCGCCGCCCCGCACGCCTCGTCGGCGCGCGTCGCCGAGACCGTTGATAGCCTATTCCTGGGTCGAAGTGACCAGTCCCATCGTGCGGTCCACGCCTATTGCAGAGGCCGTGGAACCGCGCGCCGGCACGTGGCCGCCTTATGCGCCCGCTTGTGGGCGGCGCAAGGGGATGCAGTCAATTTAAATTGAGGCATTGCTGGGGCAGCAGAACTTTGTTCAAATACTGGGGTCCGAAGTTTCTTAAGCGCCGCGACCCCTCCGGCGGCGGCGAGCAGGTTGGTATCATTCAAGCATGATGGAGGCGGCCGATGGACAGGTTGCTTCGCTTGTTGCTCAAGACCTTTGTGCAGCGGGGAAATTTTCGGCTTACCACCTCCCGCGGCACCACGTTTACCTTCGGCGACGGCACGGGCATACCGGTCGCGGTACGGCTGACCACCCCTGCCGCCGAATGGGGCCTCGTGCTCGACCCCGAGCTCAAGCTCGGCGAGGCCTATATGAACGGTACCTTCCTGGTGGAGGAAGGTACCATCGGCGACGTGCTGGCCGTCTGCATGAGTCAGCCATCTGAACTGCCGCAATGGGCGCGGCCGCAATTCGTTCTCCGCTATCTCGCCCGCCGTTTCGCCCAGTTCAATCCGCGCAAACGCTCACGGCGCAATGTCGCGCACCATTACGATCTCGACGGCCGGCTCTATTCGTTGTTCCTCGACGCCGACCGGCAATATAGCTGCGCCTATTTCGAGACCCCCGACCAGACGCTCGATGACGCCCAGCTCGCCAAAAAGCGGCATCTCGCCGCGAAATTGCTGATGGCGCCGGGCCAATCGAAAAAAGACCTGCGCACGCTGGACATCGGCTGCGGCTGGGGCGGGCTCGGGCTTTATCTTGCCGAAGTCACCGGCGCCGACGTCACCGGCATCACGCTCTCGCAGGAGCAGCACGCCGTCGCCAACGAGCGCGCAGCCGAAAGAAGCCTCAGCGCGCGCGCCCGCTTCCTGCTGCAGGATTACCGCGACGTCAAAGGCCCGTTCGACCGCATCGTTTCGGTCGGCATGTTCGAGCATGTCGGGGTTGGTTTCTACGAAACCTTCTTCCGCAAGTGCGCCGAACTGCTCAGGGACGACGGCGTGATGGTGCTGCATTCGATCGGCCGCTCGGAAGGGCCGAACATCACCAATCCGTGGATCGCCAAATACATCTTCCCCGGCGGTTATATCCCGTCGCTGTCGGAGGTGCTGCCGCATGTCGAGAATGCCGGGCTCCTGGTCACCGACATCGAGATCCTGCGGCTGCACTACGCCGAGACGCTGAAGGCCTGGCGCGAGCGCTTCCTCGCCCACCGCGAGGAGGTCGAGCGCATCTACGACCAGCACTTCGTGCGCATGTGGGAATTCTATCTGGCGGCGTCGGAACAGTCGTTCCGCGAGCAGAACATGATGAATTTCCAGATCCAGATCGCCAAGAAGCAGGGTGTGGTGCCGATGACGCGCGACTATATCGGGCGCAACGAGCGCCGCCTGCAGGCGGCCGAAGGCGCGCAACACCCGCCGCTGCGGCTGGCGGGGGAATAAAGTACCCAAGGCATTTCGCTGCCGCGCCGGTATGCGAACCGTCAAGCCTCTGCCCGGCAATGCAGAGGCTTTTTTCTTCGCCGGTGATTTGTGTGGAAAGCGTGCGATGGTGCGCACGGCGCCGTCGCGCCGCCGGCAAGCGATGGTAAAGCCACGGTGAACACAGTTTCGTCAAATTGACGCAACAGCAATTGCCATGGCCCCTATCGAATCATTTGTCCGCAAACCGGTCGAGCAGCCGGCCCCGAACTATCGCAGCGCACCGCACAATATCGAGGCGGAACAGGCGCTCTTGGGCGCCATCCTGGTCAACAACGAAGCGCTCTACCGGGTTTCCGATTTCCTGGAGCCGGCGCATTTCTTCGAGCCGATCCACCAGAGCATCTTCCAGATCGCGCGCGAACTGGTGCGCGCCGGCAAGATTGCCACCCCGGTGACGCTGAAGACCTTCCTCGACGCCACGGTCGACATCGGCGGGCTGACCGTGAGCCAGTATCTGGCGCGGCTCGCGGCAGAAGCCACCACCATCATCAATGCCCAGGATTACGGGCGCACGATCTACGATCTGGCGATCCGCCGCTCGCTGATCACGGTCGGCGAGGACATGGTCAATGTCGCCTTCGACGCGCCGGTCGACTTCTCCCCGCGCGAGCAAATCGAGGATGCCGAGCGCCGGCTGTTCGACCTGGCCGAGACCGGCCGCTACGACGGCGGCTTCCAGCGCTTCGGCCAGGCGCTCACCACCGCGATCGACATGGCCGCGCATGCCTTCCAGCGCGACGGCAAGCTGTCCGGGCTGGCCACCGGGCTCGACGATCTCGACCGCATGATGGGCGGCCTGCAGCAGTCCGACCTGATCATCCTCGCCGGCCGTCCCGGCATGGGCAAGACCGCGCTCGCCACCAACATCGCCTACAACGTGGCGCGCGCCTGGCACGGCGAGGTCAAGGCCGACGGGCATCAGGTCACGGTCAACGGCGGCATCGTCGGCTTCTTCTCGCTGGAAATGTCGGCCGAGCAGCTCGCCACCCGTATCATCGCCGAGCAGACCGGCATCCCGTCGAACCAGATCCGGCGCGGCAATATCGGCGAAGCCGATTTCGAGCGCATCAAGGACTATTCGATCGAACTGCAGCACGTGCCGCTCTATGTCGACGAGACCGGCGGCCTGTCGGTGGCGCAGCTCGCCGCGCGCGCGCGCCGGCTCAAGCGCCAGCGCGGGCTCGACCTGCTGGTGATCGACTACGTGCAGCTCCTGTCCGGCTCGAGCAAACGCTCGAGCGAAAACCGCGTGCAGGAGATCACCGAGATCACCACCAAGCTGAAGGCCTTGGCGAAAGAGCTCAACGTACCAATCGTGGCGCTGTCGCAGCTCTCGCGTCAGGTGGAAAGCCGCGACGACAAGCGCCCGCAGCTCTCGGACCTGCGTGAATCGGGCTCGATCGAGCAGGACGCCGACGTGGTGCTGTTCGTCTATCGCGAGGAATACTACCACCAGATGCGCAAGCCGCTGGAAAGTAACCGCGAGAAGTTCGCCGAATGGCTGGTGGAAGGCGAAAAGGTGCACGGCAAGGCGGAAGTGATCATCGGCAAGCAGCGTCATGGACCGACCGGCACGGTCGAACTGCAGTTCGACGCGGCGGTAACGCGCTTCTCTTCGCTCGCGCGCGAGGATCACCTGCCCGGAAGGATCAGCTAGTCCCCGCATGGACGCCCCCCGCCGGGGCGGCTAAGACCTCACTCCATGGCCCAGGCAGACACCCTCCCCGAGACCGCGGCGCCGGCGGAACGCGGCGCGACGGAAACCACCGCCGGCCCGCCGGCGGCGCAGGCCGGCGGCATCCTGACCGTCGATCTGGCGGCCTTGGTCGAGAACTGGCGCCGGCTCGGCCGCCAAGCGACCCCGGCCGAATGCGCCGCCGTAATCAAGGCCGACGGCTATGGCTGCGGCATCGCCCCGGTCGGCACCGCGCTCGCGCGCGCCGGCTGCAAGACCTTCTTCGTCGCCGATCTCGACGAGGCGCGCCGCCTGCGCGCGGTGGTGCCCGACCACGCGATCTATGTGCTCAACGGCCTGTTGCCGAACACCGCGCCGGCCTTCGCCGCGATCAAGGCGCGGCCGGTTATCGGCAGCCTAGTGGAGCTGGCCGAATGGGACGCCTTCTGCGCCGGCAGCGGCTGGCAGGGCGGCGCGGCCTTGCATGTCGACACCGGCATGAACCGGCTCGGCATCTCGCCTGACGAGGCGGCGGCGGTCGCCCCGCGGATCCGCACCGAGAACCACGGCATCACGCTGCTGATCAGCCATCTCGTCTGCGCGCAGGAGCCCCCGCATCCGCTCAACGCCAAGCAGATCGCGCTGTTCCGCGAAGTGCGCATGCTCTATCGCGGCATTCCCGCCTCGCTCGCCAATTCCTCTGGCATCTTCCTCGGCTCGGCCGCACATTGCGACCTGGTACGGCCGGGCGCAGCGCTCTACGGCGTCAATCCGACGCCGGGGCGCGCCAATCCGATGCAGCCGGTGGTGACGCTGCAAGGCCACGTCGCCCTGATCCGCTCCGTGCCGAAGGGCGGAAGCGTGGGCTACGACGCGGTATGGACCGCGCGCCATGCCTCACGCATCGCGGTGGTGGCGGTCGGCTATGGCGATGGCTGGCCGCGCGCCTTGTCCGCCTCCGATCAGGCGCCGGGGGCCGATGCCATCGTGGCCGGCACGCGCTGCCCGCTCGCCGGCCGCATCTCGATGGACCTACTGGCGATCGACATCAGCGCCCTGCCCGACAAAGCTGTCCATCGCGGCGATCTGGTCACGCTGATCGGGGACGGCATTACCGTCGATGCGGTGGCCAATGTCGCCGGCACTATCGGCTACGAGATCCTCACCAGCTTGGGGCGGCGGTATCACCGGGTGTATCGAAACGCTTAGGGGCGCAATGAGGCGGCCTATGCCCGCTGGCGGGGCAAGTGCGAAGCCTGCGGCGATTGAAACCCCCTCTGCGAGGAAGGCGCCGAGTGTGGGGCTCAGCTGCGGCGCAGCGAGATGGCAGCGCCGCTGAGCTGGCTCCCCGGCGAGCTGATGGTCACGGTTTGCCGGTCGCCCTGCGAAACCAGCGTCACCTCGGCATTGAGGACATCGCCCTGGACCAGCACGTTGAGACGTCCGAGGCTCGCCTGTCCCGTCAGTTTTCCGGCGAGTCTGCGCGTGCTCTCGCTCCAGCGGCCGCTGATCTGGTTGCCCTGGCTTTCGATGTCGCTGGTCAATTCGAACTTGTAGCTGTCGCTGGCGCAGCGGAGCGACTGGTGCATCGTCCTGCCGTCGGCGCCGACCTTGTAGGTCGCCCGGCAGTGCAGGCTCTCTTTGGTGCCGTTGGCGAGATGGACCTGGCCGAGGCCGCTCCAAGCACCACCGAACCCGGCAAACGGCCCGACCGGTGCTGCTGCCGCACTCGCGGCCCAAAAGCCGATTGTGGCGATGGCGACGAGGCGCCCGACCGACGTTGTAAACGAGGAAAACATCGCAGCCTCCCAATTATATGGTTCTGAAACTGTGTCGCTCCTGCTGGGCGACCGGTTCATCATAGGTGAGGCCCCTTAATGTTCTTGATAGGTGAGGCCCTCTTTATGTGCGTCACCGGTGAGGCCTTTTTAATGTTCTTGAAATGTTCTCATTGCTAAGCTAGCCTCCGTTTCCATTGCCTAACCCCCGATTCCCCATGTCCAAGCGCCATCTCACCTTCATCTGCCAGAACTGCGGGGCGGCCTATAACCGCTGGCAGGGCAAGTGCGAGGCCTGCGGCGAATGGAACACGCTCACCGAGGAAGGCGCCGAGCGCCCGGCCGGACCGGGCCGCAAGCCCACCAAGGGCCGGCGGTTCGCCCTCGAGGACCTTGCGGGCGGCAGCGAGGATGCCCCCCGCCTGCCGACCGGCATGTCCGAACTTGATCGCGTCACTGGCGGCGGCTTCGTGCGCGGCTCGGTGCTCCTGCTCGGCGGCGATCCCGGCATCGGCAAATCGACGCTCTTGATCCAGACCGCGGCGGCGCTGGCGAAGCGCGGTCAGCGCGCCGTCTACATCTCAGGCGAGGAAGCGGTGGCCCAGGTGCGGCTGCGCGCCGAGCGGCTCGGCCTGCGCGCCGCGGCGGTCGAGCTGGCCGCCGAGACCGCGGTCGAGGACATCATCGCCACCCTGAGCGAAGGCGCCACGCCGCGCCTGATCGTGATCGATTCAATCCAGACCATGTGGACCGATCTGGTGGAGGCCGCGCCCGGCACCGTCACCCAGGTGCGCGGCTCGGCGCAGGCGCTGATCCGTTTCGCCAAACGGTCCGGCGCCACCGTCATCCTGGTCGGCCATGTCACCAAGGACGGCCAGATCGCCGGTCCCCGCGTGGTCGAGCACATGGTCGATGCCGTGCTTTCCTTCGAGGGTGAAGGCTCGCAGCAGTTCCGCATCCTGCGCGCGGTGAAGAACCGCTTCGGCCCAACCGACGAGATCGGCGTGTTCGAGATGACCGGTGCGGGCCTGCGCGAAGTCACGAACCCGTCCGCACTGTTCCTGTCCGAGCGCGACCTCGGCCAGCCCGGCACCGCGGTGTTCGCCGGCATCGAGGGCACCAGGCCGTTGCTCGTTGAAATCCAGGCACTGGTGGCGCCGACCTCGCTCGGCACCCCGCGCCGCGCGGTGGTCGGCTGGGACCCGAGCCGGCTGTCGATGGTGCTGGCGGTGCTGGAGGCCCATTGCGGGGTGAAGCTCGGCGGCCACGACGTCTATCTCAATGTCGCCGGCGGCCTGCGCATCCAGGAGCCCGCTGCGGACCTCGCCGCTGCCGCCGCGCTGGTCTCCTCGCTCGCCCGCGCGCCGCTGCCGGCCGACGCGGTCTATTTCGGCGAGGTCTCGCTGTCGGGCGCGGTGCGGCCGGTGGCCCAGACCCCTGCCCGTCTCAAGGAAGCCGCAAAGCTTGGCTTTACCCGCGCCGTGGTGCCGGAGGCCGGCCGCGCCGATGTCGGCGAGGGCAGCCTCAAGCTCACCGATGTCGGCAACTTGGCAAGTTTGGTCGCCGACATTGCATTTCTCGGAAACCGTAACGGCAAAAGCCGTGGACAAGACGGGTGACGGCCCGCCGGGGCCCCGCTATACACGGGGCTGATCGCCGCTGCGGGCGCCCTCAGACACGCGGCCCGCGAACCAGAAATGGGCTGAAAATTAAGACCTTAGGCTCGACATCGCCGACCTGTTCGGGAGCCCACGGGAGGCACCCGGATTCTCCGTTCCGGGCCTTGCCGGCGCGCCGGGTCGCCCATGCGCGTGCAAGGAGCCCCTGAGGTCCCATGCCGATCACGCTACTCGACGTCATCTTGCTGGTGGTCATGCTGATCTCGGGTCTGCTCGCCATGATCCGCGGCTTCATGCGCGAGGTCCTCTCGATCGCCGCCTGGATCATCGCCGCGCTGGTGACGCTCTACGCCTATCCGCGCGTGCTGCCGCTGGCGAGCGAGTATTTCTCCAGCAAGCTGGTGGCGACCGGCATCGCGGTTGCCGGCGTGTTCCTGCTGACGCTGATGGTGGTCACCTTAATCACCGTGCGCATCTCCGACCTGGTGCTCGACAGCCGCATCGGCGCGCTCGACCGCACGCTCGGCTTCCTGTTCGGGCTCGGCCGCGGCTTGATCATCGTGGTGGTCGCCTTCCTGTTCTTCGCGTGGCTGGTGCCCGACCGCAGCCAGCCGGACTGGGTGCGCGGGGCGAAATCGCGGGTAGTGCTGCAAAGTACGGGGAATTGGCTGGAGTCCCTGTTGCCGGAAGACCCCGAAAAGACCATCTTGCAGAAGTTCAAACGTCAGAAGCCGGGCGAGCAGGACCAACCGAGCGGCAGCAACCAGCACTCGGAGATCGACGGCCGGATCATCGAGGCGCAGCTCAGCGGAACCCGATAGCGATGGAACATAAGACGCCAGCAGTTCAGCCGCCTGTCAGCCTCGACCTCGATTTGGATGGCGACCGGTTGCGGGAAGAATGCGGCGTCTTCGGCATCTTCGGCCATCCCGACGCTGCCGCCATTACCGCGCTCGGCCTGCACGCGCTCCAGCATCGCGGCCAGGAGGCCGCCGGCATCGTCTCGTTCGACAGCCAGCGGTTCCATTCCGAGCGGCGGCTCGGCTTGGTCGCCGATGCGTTTGCCAAGCGGGATGTGATCGACCGCCTGCCCGGCAATTCGGCCATCGGCCATGTGCGCTATTCGACCACCGGCGAAACCATCCTACGCAACGTGCAGCCGCTGTTCGCGGAACTCGAAGGCGGCGGCTTCGCCATCGGCCACAACGGCAACCTGACCAACGGCATCGCGCTGCGCCGCGCGCTGGTGCACGACGGCGCCATGATGCAGTCGACCACGGACACAGAGGTGATCCTGCACCTGGTGGCGCGTTCGCACCGCAACCGTTTCGTCGACCGTTTCATCGACGGCCTGCGCCAGTTGGAAGGCGCCTACGCCTTTGTCGGCCTGACCA
>JAKAMD010000148.1 GCA_021823875.1 Pseudomonadota bacterium
GCTCGCGGCCGAAGGTATAGGCAACCAGGTTGATTGCCTCGGTGGCGTTGCGCGTGAAGATGATCTCTTCCTTGCGCTCGGCGTTGATGAAGCGCTGCACGGTCTCGCGCGCCCCCTCATAGGCCTCGGTCGCCTCGTTGGCGAGGTAATGCAGGCCGCGG
Source organism: Pseudomonadota bacterium (assembly GCA_021823875.1). Classification (GTDB taxonomy): domain Bacteria; phylum Pseudomonadota; class Alphaproteobacteria; order Rhizobiales; family Xanthobacteraceae; genus Pseudolabrys. The sequence goes on from JAKAMD010000148.1 coordinate 162, forward strand.
TGCACATTGGCGTATTGCTCGGTATAGGCCTTATGCAGGCGATCGAGCACGGCCTGCGGCTTCTGTGCCGAGGCGGCGTTGTCGAGATAGACCAGCGGCTTGCCATAGACCTTGAGCGCCAGCGCGGGAAAATCCGCGCGGATGCGGGCAACGTCATAGGCGCCATTGGTCACAGCCGGATGCATGGTCATCCCCGTGCCCCCAGCCAGCGCACCGCCGCGAAGGTCAGCGCCTCACGGATGCCCTCGTGTTCGATTTCCTCCAGCGCCTCGCCGATGAAGGACTGGATCAACAGCGATTCCGCTTCCTTCGCGCCGATGCCGCGCGACATCAGATAGAACATCAGGCCCGGATCGAGCGCGCTGGCGGTAGCGCCGTGCCCGCAGGCCACGTCGTCGGCGAAAATCTCCAGCTCCGGCTTGTTGTCGCTCTCGGCCTCGTCCGACAGCATGAGCGCACGCGTCATCATCTTAGCGTCGGTCTTCTGCGCATGCGGCTCGACCACGATCTTGCCCTGGAACACGCCGTGGCTCTGATCGTCCAGCACCGCCTTGAACTGCTCGCGGCTCGCGCAATGGCCGGCGGCATGGTCGATCAAAAGCGTGGTGTCGACATGCTCCTTGCCGCGCAACAGGCTGACCCCGCGGATATTGCCTTGCGTGTCCTCGCCGGCAAAGCGAATGAAGTGTTGGTTGCGCACCACACCGGAATCGCTGGTGAAGGCGAAAGTATCGAACATGGCGCCGGCACCGACCGACGCCAGCAGGCTCGCCACATGTAGCGCCTTGGCGCGCGTGATCTTGTAATAATCCGCCTTGGCGTCATCGCCGACCACCAATTCGAGCACGGCGTTGACCTGGGCCTCGCTGCTGTCGTGGTCCTCGATGATCGTCACCTGCGCGCCCTTGCCGATCACCACCAGCGAGCGCACGAAGCTCGCGCTCGGCTTGTCGCTGCCGGACGCGAAGACGAGATGGATAGGCCGCTGCAGGGTCGTATCATCTGCCACACGGATCACCGCGCCGTCGCCCATGAAGGCAGTGTTGAGCGCCACCGCCATATCCTCCGTGGCAAAGGTCTTGCCGACATGCTCGGCGACCAGCGCATCGCCCAAGTTCCCGGTATTGGCGAGCGCTTCGGCGAGCGAACCGACGGTCAGTCCCGCTTCCGGCGTCAGATCGGACAGTTCCGGCGCAAAGGCGCCGTCGACGAATACCAGCCGCCGGCAATCGACGCCGGCGAGGATCTGGCCGGCCTCCTTGGCGCGCGCCTTGGCCGCCGCGTCGGGCGCCGGCGCCAACGGATAAGCCTCGCGCATCAGCATGCGCAGGTCGGTGTATTTCCACTCCTCGACACGGCGATGCGGCAGCCCGCTTGCCTCGAAGCGCTGGAAAGCGTCGGCACGCAAATCCGCCAGTGCGCCCTTGCCCACCAACTTGCCGCGCGCAGCCTCATAGGCCGCGGTCAGCGCCTGCTCGGCGGGAGTCTTCATGGGGGTAACGTCAGCCATTAACATTCAGCCTTAGTTCGTCATTCCGGGGCGCCGCGAAGCGGCGAACCCGGAATCCAGATATAAACACCACACTTGCCTCTGGATTCCGGGCTCGCGCATTCGGCGCGCCCCGGAATGACAGAGGGATATTACGCCGCCTCGCCGACATATTCGGCATAGCCCTTGGCCTCGAGCTCGAGCGCTAGTTCCTTGCCGCCCGTGCGCACCACCTTTCCCTTGGCCATCACGTGCACAACGTCGGGTACGATGTAGTTCAACAACCGCTGGTAATGCGTGATGACGATCATCGAGCGTTCCGGCGAGCGTAGCCGGTTGACGCCGTCGGCCACGACCTTGAGCGCGTCGATGTCGAGGCCGGAATCGGTCTCGTCGAGCACGGCCAGCCGCGGCTGCAGCACCGCCATCTGCAAGATTTCCTGACGCTTCTTCTCGCCGCCGGAAAAGCCGACATTGACCCCGCGCTTCAGCATGTCCGCGCTGATGCCGAGATGAGCCGAAGTCTCGCGCACCAACTTCATGAATTCGGGCGTCGAGACCTCGCCCTCGCCGCGCGTCTTGCGCTGCGCGTTGAGCGACGTGCGCAGGAAGGTCATGGTGGCAACGCCCGGCACTTCGACCGGATACTGGAAGGCAAGGAACACGCCCTTGGCAGCGCGCTCGTCGGGCGCCATCTCTAGGATGCTTTCGCCGTTAAGCAGGATGTCACCCTCGGTGATCTGGTAGCCGGGCTTGCCGGCCAGTACGTAAGCGAGCGTCGACTTGCCGGAGCCGTTCGGCCCCATGATCGCGGCCACCTGACCCTTCTCGACCGTCAACGTCAGGCCCTTGAGGATCTTCTTGTCCTCGACCTCGACATGCAAATTCTTGATTTCCAAAAACGACATGGTCTCTTCTTTCCAGCTCTTTTCTATTGCTTCTTGTCGGCGCCCCAGCGCCACTTCCATTCACCGTCGGTTCGCCGCCGCGACAGGCGAGCAAACCAGATCGTCATGCCCGCGATGACGGCCGCCCACGCCAGCCAGGCGATCAGATTGGAACGTTCCACCAGCAGGTTCATGGCGACAATCGAACCGGCCAGGATTACGGCCACGACGAGGGTCACCGCCCAACCTTCCCAGGTCACGGGTGTTGCGCCGTAGCCGTAGCGTTTCGGCCTGAACCAATAGTAGGTCATGGCTCAGCCCACGCTGCCTTCCAGGCTGATCGAGATCAGCTTCTGCGCCTCGACCGCGAATTCCATCGGCAGTTGCTGCAAGACGTCGCGCACGAAGCCGTTGACCACCAGCGCGGTCGCCTCCTCCGCCGACATGCCGCGGCTCTGGCAGTAGAACAGCATCTCCTCGGAGATCTTGGAGGTGGTCGCCTCGTGCTCGAAGGTGGCGGACGAGTTCTTCGCCTCGATGTAGGGCACGGTATGCGCGCCGCACTGATTGCCGATCAACAGCGAATCGCAATTGGTGAAGTTGCGCGCGCCGGTCGCCTTGCGATGCGCCGACACCAGCCCGCGATAGGTGTTGTTCGACTTGCCGGCCGAGATGCCCTTGGAGATGATCCGGCTGATGGTGTTCTTGCCGAGATGGATCATCTTGGTGCCAGAGTCGACCTGCTGGTGGCCGTTCGAGATCGCGATCGAGTAGAACTCGCCGCGCGAATTGTCGCCGCGCAGGATGCAGCTCGGATACTTCCAGGTGATGGCCGAGCCGGTCTCCACTTGCGTCCACGAGATCTTCGAGTTCTTGCCGCGGCAATCGCCGCGCTTGGTGACGAAATTGAAGATGCCGCCGCGGCCCTCCGCGTCGCCCGGATACCAGTTCTGCACCGTCGAATACTTGATCTCGGCGTTGTCGAGCGCCACCAGCTCCACCACCGCGGCATGCAACTGGTTCTCGTCGCGCATCGGCGCGGTGCAGCCTTCCAGATAAGAGACGTAGGCGCCCTTGTCGGCGATGATCAGCGTGCGCTCGAACTGGCCGGTGTTGGCCTCGTTGATGCGGAAATAGGTCGACAGCTCCATCGGGCAGCGCACGCCCTCCGGCACGTAGACGAACGAGCCGTCGGAGAACACCGCCGAATTGAGCGTGGCGAAGAAATTGTCCGAGGTCGGCACCACCGAGCCGAGATACTTCTTTACCAGGTCGGGATGCTCGCGGATCGCTTCCGAGATCGGCATGAAGATCACGCCGGCCTTCTTCAGCTCCTCCTTGAAGGTTGTGGCGACCGAAACGCTGTCGAACACTGCATCGACCGCGACCCGGCCCGACGTGTACTCGCCGCCGGTGGTCTCGTCGTCGAGCTCGCTCGGCTCGCCCTGCTTGCGCACGCCGGCGAGGATCTCCTGCTCCTTGAGCGGAATGCCGAGCTTCTCGTAGGTCTTCAGAATCTCCGGATCGACGTCGGCCAGCGACTTCGGCGCTTTGAACGCCTTGGGTGCCGCGTAATAATAGATGTCCTGGTAGTCGATCTTCGAATAATGCACGCGCGCCCAGCCCGGCTCGCGCATGGTCAGCCAGCGCCGATAGGCGCCGAGCCGCCAATCCAGCATCCAGTCCGGCTCGTTCTTCTTGGCCGAGATGAAACGGATGGTGTCTTCAGAAAGACCCTTGGGGGCCTTCTCGGATTCGATATGCGTCTCGAACCCGTACTTGTATTGATCAACGTCGATGCGTTTGACCTGCTCGACGGTCTCTTCAACGGCCGGCATTCTTCCCTCCGCTCACGGTGTCAAGGACCGCGGGTTGGATGTGTCGGTTATGGTCGGTTCAGTTCGCTCTCGGCGATGATCCCTGCTGACGCCGCCTCAGGCGGCCATGACCGGATTCTGTTGCTTAATAAGTAAGCCGGAAACCACTTTAGTCAAAGCGGCCAGCCATTTTTCGATGTCGTGTTCCCCAGTCGACCAGCCCAGGCTGAGGCGCAGCGCACCGGCAGCCAGCGCCGGTTCCACGCCCATGCCCTTGAGCACGGTCGAGGCGGCCACTTTGCCGGACGAGCAAGCGGCCCCGGAAGACAGCGCTATCCCATTGAGATCAAAGGCAATCAAGGCGGTTTCCGCCTTCAGCCCGGAGACCGCGAACAGGCTGGTATTGGGCAGCCGCGCGGCGCCCTCGCCGAAGATGACCGCCTGCGGGAACGCTGCCTTCAGGCCGGCTTCCGCGCGCTCGCGCAGGTCCGCCATGCGTGTCGCTTCCGCCTGCCTCCCGGCGGCGGCGGCGCGTGCTGCGGCACCGAAGCCGGCGATAGCGGCCACGTTCTCGGTTCCCGCGCGCAGGCCCCGCTCTTGCCCGCCACCACGGATCAGTGGCTCGACCTGGATGTCATTGCGGCGGACCAGCGCCCCGATGCCCTGCGGACCGCCCAGCTTGTGGGCGGACAGGCTCATCAGGTCCGCGCCGAGCACCTCGATGTCGCATTCGATACGGCCGGCGCCCTGCACCGCGTCCACATGGAGCAAGCCGCCCGCTTCGTGCACGATCTGCGCGATTGGCGCGATCGGCTGGATGACGCCGGTCTCGTTGTTGGCGAGCATGACCGCCACAAGCGGCCTATCGCTCCGCGCCAAGGCGATCCTAAGGGCATCAAGATCGACCACGCCGTCGGCGTCGACTGGCAGGATTTCGACCTCTTCCGGCGCGAAACGGCCGCTGCTCAGCACCGAAGGGTGCTCGACGGCCGAGACGAACAGCCGGTCGCGGCGCCCCGCCCCGCCCACAGACGGGGTCAGCGCCATTGTATTGGCCTCGGTCGCCCCGGAGGTGAAAGTGACCTGGACCGGCCTCGCCCCGACCAGGGCTGCGACCTCGGCGCGTGCCGATTCGATCAGCTGGCGGGCCGCCCGGCCCTCGGCATGCACCGAGGAGGCATTTCCGGGCCCCTCCAGTGCCCGCAGCATGGCATCGCGCGCCTCCGGCCGCAGAAGGGCCGTCGCGTTCCAGTCGAGATAGGTGCGGTGCGTCGCCATACGATGGTAATGCGTTACTGATTTCGGGCTAGCCCCTGCAAAAAGCTTGCTTTTCGCCCTATCTATCGTGCTAGAAGCCGCCGTTCGCAGGAGCCAACTTATAGCCTGTGTCGCGGCGCTGAACAGCGAAAAACGCTATATTTAGAATGGTTCTAAACTGTGCTGGTCGGTCGCTCATGGCTCGCCGGCGCACTCAGTCCACCCCGATGCCGCCGAATTGGGCGGCGGCATGCCGGTTCGAGGTCGATCGCAATGCCTGAGGTTATCTTCACCGGTCCCGCCGGACGCATCGAGGGCCGTTACCACCCGGCGCGCCAGAAGAACGCGCCGATCGCCATCGTGCTGCACCCGCATCCGCAGTTTGGCGGCACGATGAACCATCAGATCATCTACCAGCTCTACTACGCCTTCGTGCACCGCGGCTTTTCCGCCCTGCGCTTCAACTTCCGCGGCGTCGGCCGCAGCCAGGGCTCGTTTGACCACGGCACCGGCGAATTGTCGGATGCGGCGGCGGCGCTCGACTGGGCGCAGACCATCAATCCGGAAGCCAAGAGCTGCTGGATCGCCGGCTTCTCTTTCGGCGCCTGGATTGGCATGCAGCTGCTGATGCGCCGGCCGGAGGTCGAGGGCTTCATCTCGATCTGCCCGCCCGCCAATCTCTACGACTTCTCGTTCCTGGCGCCCTGCCCGTCGTCCGGCCTGATCATCCATGGCGACAAGGACGCGGTGGTGCCGCACAAGGACGTGACCACCCTGGTCGAGAAACTGAAGACGCAGAAGGGCATCGTGATCGAACAGAAGGTGGTGCCGGGCGCCAACCACTTCTTCGATGGCAAAGTCGAGACGCTGCTCGAGCAGGTCAGCGCTTATCTCGACAAGCGGCTGAAGATCGAGCGCAAGCCGAGCGCGGCGTAAGCGTACGCCTCGCGCGCCAGACTTCGACGGGAAGGCCGGGCTTGCCCGGCCATTTTCGTTTTGGGCCCGCTGTTTGCTCCGCGAAATACAGACCCGCATACCTTGTTCGTCGCAAGAGCCCTGATGCTGCGAGAATCTGACTCACACCGATTGAATTTGCCTGTTCATTCCCGTCCCCGCTTGCGCGGGGACGAACTGAGAGTGAGCGTTTCGATCCGAACGGACCAACCTTTCGTCCTTTTTCACGGCGTGCACGACGGCGTGAGCGACGAACTCGCTCTTTGTCGAAATCGTCAACGAAGCAGATCTACTACCGATGTAAGCCGGCGCCGACGCGAATGAGCCAATCGGCGGCCTGTAACAGTTCGGCGCGGGCACGCCACGGCGTTTGCACCCAATGTCGCGTCAGAAGAATCGTCGCTTTCTCGGAAAACCCGTTGGCGCCATGATTATCGACAAACCGCTTCAACGCCTCGAGACAACGTTCTCGCTCAATCCGCAAATGATCGCGGCTCACGCGCGCGCGGCCTTGCGGCGTCCTGCGTGATTGGACCGCCAAACCCGCGTGGTGAAGCCGATCTGACTCCGACAACGACATCGAAGAATCCTGGCAATCCGGGAATGCGTTGTGGATCGAACGATAGGTACCGGCCGCCTCAAGACGCGAATAGCTTCGCAAAGCGGCCGCATAAATGTTGCATAAACATGCAACATTTCAATGCCTTAGCTAGTTGCCTATGACCTTTTGTCTAATACGAATGGCGGACTGACATGAGGCCGGCCGCACCATAGCCTACCCAACCAGCGTCGCCGGATTCCTTCCGAATAAAGCCGGCGGCGCTCAAAAAAAGGGCTGCGTCGCGGTCCACGTTCCTCGCGCAGCCTAAGTCGAGGAAATGCCAGCAACATTTGACAGAAACGCTGAACGACTCCCCGCGCTCGACCGGCGCGGATGCCGGAGTTTGCTCAGTCAACAATGGGGGCGAAGACCATGGCAGCTCGCGTTCCACAGAACTTCCGAAAAGTGATTACCGCCGCCGCGGGCGGCAACGTTATCGAGTGGTACGACTTCTATATCTTCGGCAGCTTGGCCGCGATCTTGTCGGTCAAGTTCTTCGAAAAGAGCCATCCCGTCGCCGCGCTTTTGAGTACGATAGCGCTGTTCACCGCCGGATTCCTGGTCCGGCCCTTGGGCGCCTTCTTATTCGGCTGGCTGGGCGACGTCGTCGGCCGCAAGTACACCTTCCTGATGACGCTGACCGGCATGGCGCTCGGCACCGGCGCCATCGGCCTGATTCCGACCTTCGATCAGATCGGCCTTTCAGCCGCGTTCATCCTGTTCGCGCTGCGCATGATTCAAGGTCTGTGCCTGGGCGGCCAATACGGCGGCGCCATCACCTATGTCGCCGAGCACGTGTCCGATGAGCATCGCGGCTACTATACGGGTTGGCTGCAGACCTCGCCGACCTTGGGCATCGTGGTCTCGCTGATCGTGATCATCGTCACGCGCAGCTATTTCGGCGAGGCCGCGTTCAACGCCTGGGCGTGGCGCATCCCGTTCCTGTTCTCCTTCGTGCTGGTGTTCATCGCCTTCTATATCCGCGGCGCCTTCGAAGAATCGCCGATCTATGCGGAGATCAAGGCCAAAGGGCAGACCAGCAAGAATCCCTGGCGCGAAGCCTTCGGC
>JAKAMD010000149.1 GCA_021823875.1 Pseudomonadota bacterium
GGCTGAAGCAGACCTACGGCTTCGACGAGAAGAAGGTGAAGCCCTACACGTTCAATGCCCAGCCGTTCCTGGCCGACAAGAACTCGGCCATGGAGGGCTATGTCACGTCCGAGCCCTACGCCATCGAGAAGCAGGCGCATTTCAAGCCGGCGGTATTCCTGCTCGCCGACCACGGCTTCAACAGCTATTCCACCCTGATCGAAACCCGCCGCGACCTGGTGCAGAACAAGCCCGACTTGGTGCAGCGCTTCGTCGATGCCTCGGCGATCGGCTGGTATCACTATCTCTACGGCGATCCGGCGCCGGGCAATGCGCTGATCAAAAAGCACAACCCGGAAATGACCGACGACCAGCTCGCTTATTCGATCGCCAAGATGCGCGAGGATGGCATCGTCGATTCCGGCGACACGGTGAAGCTCGGCATCGGCGCCATGACCGATGCGCGCTGGAAGAGCTTCTACGACAAGATGGTCAAGGCCGGCGTGGTGAAGGCGGGACTCGACTATAAGCGCGGCTATACGCTGCAGTTCGTCAACAAGGGCGTGGGCGTCAATCTGCGGCCGAAGTAATTTAGCGTCGTGGCCGGGCTTGTCCCGGCCATCCACGTCTTTAACCTTGCTGCGCTGGAAAAGGCGTGGATGCCCGGCACAAGGCCGGGCATGACGGAGCAAATGGCGCACTCTTCCTCATCCGTGAGCAACGCGATCGTTTCCCTGCGCAACGTCGGCAAGACGTTCGAGCGCGGCACGGTGGCGCTCGATAACTTTAACCTGAGCGTTGGCGATGGCGAATTCGTCTCGCTGCTGGGGCCATCCGGCTGCGGCAAATCGACGGCGCTGCGCATCGTCGCCGGTCTGAGTGCGCCCACCGCCGGCGCGGTGGAATGGGCGGACGCGACCCATGCCGAGCGCATCGGCTTCGTATTCCAGGAGCCGACGCTGATGCCCTGGGCCAACGTCGCTGCCAATGTACGATTGCCGCTCAAGCTGACGCATGCCGAAGCGGCGCAAGCGGACGCGGCGGTGGCGCAGGCGCTTCAGCGCGTGGGACTTGCCGATTTTACCAGCGCTTACCCGCGTGAACTCTCGGGCGGCATGAAGATGCGCGCCTCGATCGCGCGCGCTTTGGTCACCGAGCCGCAACTGCTCCTGATGGACGAGCCCTTCGCCGCGCTCGATGAGATCACCCGCTTCAAGCTCAACAACGATCTGCTCACGCTTTGGCAAATGCTCAAGCGTACGGTGATCTTCGTCACCCATTCGGTGTTCGAGTCAGTCTATCTGTCGCAGCGCATCGTGGTGATGACGCCGCGGCCCGGCCGCGTGTTCGCCGACATCGCGATCCCGGCGCCTTATCCGCGCGACGAGGCCTTTCGCACCTCGGTCGAATATGCCGCCCTTTGCCGTCAAGTGTCCGAGGCGCTGGCGCAGGCCATGGCGGAGGGCGCGGCATGAGCGAACGCGTATTGCGCATCGGCCTGCCGATCCTGGTCCTGGCGCTGGTCGTCGCCCTGTGGGAGGCGGTGGTGCGCCTCAATCATATCCCGCCTTATGTGCTGCCGGCGCCCGGTCTCGTTGTGGCGACGCTTTATGCCGACGGCACGCTGTTGATGCATTCGCTCTGGGTGACGCTGGTCACCACTTTCGAGGGCTTTGCGCTGGCGGCGGTGGGCGGCATCGGACTGGCGATCCTGTTCAGCCAGTCGCGCGTCATTGAATATTCGCTCTATCCTTATGCGGTGACGCTGCAGGTGACGCCGGTGGTCGCCATCGCGCCGCTGCTGCTGATCTACCTGCCGCAGCATCTGGCGGTGCTCGCCTGCGCCTGGATCGTGGCGTTCTTTCCGGTGCTGGCCAATACCACGCTCGGGCTGACCTCGGTCGACCACAATCTGATCGCGCTGTTCGAGCTCTATCGCGCCTCGCGCTGGCAACTGCTGTGGAACCTGCGGCTGCCGGCGGCGCTGCCGCAGATGCTCGCCGGCCTGCGCATCGCCGGCGGGCTGTCGCTGATCGGCGCGGTGGTGGCCGAGATCGCCGCCGGCTCCGCCGGCGCCGGCTCGGGCCTTGCCTATCGCATCGCCGAGTCGGGTTATCGGCTCAATATCCCGCGCATGTTCGCGGCGCTCTTGCTGCTCGCGGTGGCGGGCATCGTCATCTATTTCGTGTTGGCCGCGTTGTCTCATCTCGCGCTGCGCCGTTGGCACGAAAGCGCGGTCAGGCGCGAGCTCTAGCCGTAGAAATGCGTGGCCATGCCGAGCAGCGCCATTACCACCACGACTTCGATCACCCCCCGGTGAAAACGGAACGCTATGATCGCCGCCGTTGCCGCCAGCACCGCCGCATGCGTGTCGAGCGCGCGTGGATCGAAGGCGAACCAGCGCAGCGGACCCCAGTGGACCGGCACGACCTCGCCGAACAGAACGTGCAAGGCAAACCAGACCGACAGGTTGAGAATGACGCCGACGACGGCGGCGGTGATCGCGGCCAGTGCGCCGGTAAGCCGTTTGTTGGCGCGCAATTCCTCAAGGAACGGTGCGCCGGCAAAGATCCACAGCGTCGCCGGCACGAAGGTGACCCATGTCGTCAACGCCGCGCCGATCAGCCCTGCCGTCAGCGGCGTGAACGGCGCCGCATCGCGGAAGGCGGCGAGAAAGCCGACGAATTGCGTCACCAGGATCAGCGGCCCCGGCGTCGTCTCGGCGAGGCCGAGGCCGTCGACCATCTCGGGCGCCGTCATCCAGTGATGCGTTTGGACGACCTGCTGGGCCATGTAAGCGAGCACGGCGTAGGCACCGCCAAAGGTGACGACGGCGAGCTTGGAGAAGAACAGCCCGATCGCCACCAGCACGTGGTCAGGTCCGAGCGTCAGCGCGGCAAGCGCGATCGGCGCCCACCAGATCGCGAGCCCGACGATGAGGGCGATGGCGAAATGGCGCCAGCGGCCAGTGCCGTGGTCGAGGACCGTACCGGGCGTTGCGGTTAGTCCGATCAGGTCCGGCCGCGATTGTGCTACGACATAGCCGGCGAGTGCGGCCGCTCCGACGATTAGCGGGAAGGGCAGGTCGAAAAAGAAGATGCCGACGAAGGCGAGCGCCGCGAGGCCGACCAACAGCCACGACTTCAGCGCCCGTCTGCCGATACGGACGAGAGCTTCCACCACGATCACCAGCACGGCCGCCTTGATACCGAACAGCGCGCCATCGACGGCGCTCACACCCTGTCCATAGGCATATAGCAGGCTCAAACCGAGCATGACGAAGGCGCCGGGCAGCACGAACAGGATGCCGGCGGCGAGCCCGCCGCGCACGCCGTGCAGCAGCCAGCCGACATAGACCGCGAGCTGCGTCGCTTCCGGCCCCGGCAGCAGCATGGAAAAATTAAGCGCGTGCAGGAAACGTGGCTCGTCGATCCATTTCTTCTCGTCGACCAGGATGCGATGCATCATCGCGATCTGCCCGGCCGGTCCGCCGAAATTGATGCAGCCGATCTTCAGCCAGGTCATGAAGGCCTCGCCGAAGGTCGGATGGGCGGATGTTTCGGTCGTCGTCATCGTGGTCATGCTGCTGCCTTAGCGGGCCAATTGTGCCGTTCGTCGGCGGCGAAGCGCAGCCAGGCGAACAATGCATCATAGACGAGGAAGCCGCGTTGCAGCAGGCCGTGGTCGTCATCGCCGGCCAGTGCCGACAAACCAATGGCAACGGCGTGCAGCCCGGCCGCTTCGGGAATGAGGTCGGGCCGCGCGGTGTCGGCGCCGCGCACGATCAAAGCAAGTCGCGCAAGCGTGGGTTCATCTTCGAGCCCGAACAGCCTGAGCATGGTGTCGAACGTGCAGCGCTCGCCTTCGTGGCTGAGTTCGATGTCCTTGATGTCGAACGGCACGGCGCCGCTTTCGCGCGCGACGTCGACGACCATGTCCGGTTCGACGAACAGAAAGCGCGCCTGCGGATCGAGGAAGCGCCGGATCAGCCAAGGACAGGCGACGCGGTCGATCTTCGGCCGCCGCCGCGTGACCCACAGGCTCGGCCGCGCCGGCGCCAGCCGGTCAAGCGCTTGCTTGGCGACCAGCGGCAAGCCGGCGTCGCTCCAGGCTTGATAACCACCGGCTAGTACGCGCGCGTCGAAGCCGTCGGCGCGCAATTGTGCCGCCGTCATCTGGCTCCGTTCATGACCGGCTTGGCAAGCCACCACAAGCGGGCGCGCGCGGTCGAGTTCCAGACCCCATTGCGCTACGTCGCTGGCTTCGCGCCAGAGCGCGCCAGGCAGCAGCGCGGTCGACCGGTCGTAGCTGTTGCGCCGGCGCACATCGACGAGTTGCGACGAACAAGCCGTCGCGATTGTGTTCCAAAGATCGTTCGGTGAGATTGCATAGCTTGGAGACAGCATAGGTCCCCTCCGTGAACGAAGGAGACGGTGCTTGGGCTCGCAAGCCTTGGGAAGGCGGGGCGACCGCCGTTGGCCCCACCATTCTTTGATAGCTCAAGTTACCACTATTTTCAACGGCGCCGCCAAGCCCGTCTAAACCCCCTCGCCAGGAATCGGTTGCTCCGCTACGGAGATGGCGTGACCAGTCCCATGAAAGATTTTGCCCACCAGCGCCGCCAGCGTCTGATCGGCATCGCCTTGATGTGTTGCGCGGTGGGGCTATTCGCCTGCCTCGATACCATCGCGAAATATCTCAACACCCAGCTCGACACCATGCAGGTGGCTTGGGCGCGCTATGCCGCCGCCTTGGCGGTAACCGCGCTGGCGTCCAATCCGTTGAAAATCCCAACGGTGGCGCGGACGTCCCGCCTGGACTTGCAGATTGTGCGCGGCCTGCTGCTGGCTGCGTCGACAGTGGGAAATTTCCTCGCCTTGCGCTGGATGCAGCTCGACGAAGTGCTGTCGATCATCTTCACCTTCCCCTTCATCGTGGCCATCGCCTCGATTCCGCTCCTGGGCGAACGAATCGGCTGGCGGCGCTGGAGCGCGATTCTGTTCGGCTTTGGCGGCGTGCTGCTGATCACGCGGCCGGGCTTCGAAAAGGTGAACCCGGCCGCCTTGTTCTCGCTCGGCGCCACCACCTGCTACGGCTTCTACGCGGTGATGACCCGCATCGTCTCGCGCTATGATTCCAACCAGACCTCGCTGTTCTATAACAACGCCGTCGGCACGGCGGTCTTGCTGCCGGTGATGCCGTTCGTCTGGCAGACGCCCGGCAGTTGGTTCATCACCCTGTTGCTCGTCGTGATTGGCGTGCTCGGCGCGGTCGGCCATTTCTGTCTCATATCGGGGCACAAGCTGGCGCCGGCCTCGGTGCTGTCGCCCTTCGTCTATACCCAGCTCATCTGGGTGGTGATCCTGGGCTATCTGGTGTTCGGCCACGTGCCCACTGGCTGGACCATGGCGGGCGCCAGCATAGTCGTCGGCTCGGGGCTCTACCTGCTGTATCGGGAGCGCAAATTGGGCCGGCAAACCACCAGCGAAGGGGTGGTCGAGGGCCCACTGGAATAGGCCCTATTTCGTCATACCGGCTGCGCGCCGGAGAATGTCATGATGGGAGAATAGGAGAGTTGCGAGCCCGCGTTCATCGGCGCTAAGTTCCCGCCCGCTTGCGCATGATCCCGAAAGCTGGATAGCGGTTCTCGGATACGACCATGCGTCTCTAACCCGACCCTTAAAGGATCCTTCATGGCCACAGTGAACGACCGGGCGCCGGGACCGGCCGGCTTGAACGACGACATCGGCGAGCAGAAGCGCCTGGAGATGTACCGGACCCAGGTGGTGATCCGCGAGGCCGAGCAGCGCGCCTACGACCTGTTCTTGCAGAACCTGGTCAAGGGAACCAGCCATCTCTCGCTCGGCCAGGAGGCGGTGGCGGCCGGCTTTGCCGGCGCCATGCAGACCGGCGACCTTTCGTTCTGCACCTATCGCGGGCATGCCCATACTTTGGCCCGCGGCGTCAGTGTCGAGAAGGTGCTGGGCGAGTTGATGCAGCGCGATAACGGCCTGATGCGCGGCAAGGGCGGTTCCATGCACCTGACCTCGGCCGAGCACGGCGTCATGGGCTCCTACGCCATCATCGGCGCCCACCTGCCGATCGCCTGCGGCGCCGCCTGGCGCGCCCAGTACAAGGGCACCAAGGACGTGGCGACCTGCTTCTTCGGCGACGGCACCACCAATATCGGCGCCTTCCACGAGGCGCTTAATTTCGCGGCGATCTGGAAGCTGCCGGTGGTCTTCGTCTGCGAGAACAATCTGTATATGGAATACACCCCGATCGGTGACGTGACTGCGGTGCCGCATCCGGCCGCCGACCGCGCGTCGGCCTATGGGCTCGAACGCATCATCGTCGACGGCAACGACGCCGACGCGGTCTATCGCACCGCGCAGGCGGCCTACGCCAAGGCGCGCGCGGGCGACGGTCCCTCGCTGATCGAGTGCCTGACCTATCGCCATAGCGGCCATTCCCGCGCCGACCCAGCCAAGTATCGCCCCGAGGGCGAGCTCGATCGCTGGAAGCTGCGCGACCCGATCAAGATCTACAAGGAGCGGCTGCTGCAATTCGGCGTGCCGGAAAAGACCATCACCGATATCGACACCGACGTGCGCAAGATCGTCGACGACGCGACCGAGGCCTGCAAGGCGGCGCCGAACCCGCCGGCCGAGATCATCACGACCGACGTTTATGCCGATGGAGGCTGGGCATGGCGGAACTGACCTATCGCGACGCGGTCATCCGCGGCATCGCCCAGGAGATGGAGCGCGACCCCGACGTCGTGTTCCTCGGCGAGGATGTGGCCAAGGCGGGCGGCGTGTTCAAGGCGACCGTCGGCCTCTACGAGCAGTTCGGCCCCTTGCGCGTACGCGACACGCCGATCTCCGAACAGGCGATCATGGGCGCCGCCATGGGCGCGGCCATGACCGGCCTAAAGCCGATCGCCGAGATCATGTTCTCGGACTTCTTCGCGGTGTGCTTCGACTACATCGCCAACGAATTCCCGAAGAGCCGCTACATGTCGAACGGCCAGCTCAAATGCCCGCTGGTGGTGCGTACGGGCAATGGCGGGGGCTCGCGTTTCGGCGCTCAGCACTCTCAGAGTGTCGAGAACTGGTGCATGATGATCCCGGGGCTGAAGGTCGTGGCGCCGTCCTCGCCGGTCGACGTCATCGGCTTGCTGGCCGCCTCGGTGCGCGATCCCGATCCGGTGATCTTCCTCGAACACAAGTCGCTTTATGCGACCAAGGGCGAAGTGCCGGATGGCGAGATCGTCGACACGCTCGGCACCGCCAAGATCCTGCGTCCCGGCAAGGACGCCACCATCCTGGCGCTGGCGCTGATGGTGCCGCGCGCGCTGGAGGCGGCCGAGAGGCTGAAGGCGGAACACGGCATCGACTGCGAAGTTGTCGATGTGCGCTCGCTGGTGCCGCTCGACACCCAGACCATCCTCGGTTCGGTGGCGAAGACGCACCGGCTGTTTACGGTCGAGGAGAACCCGCGGCTGTGCGGCTGGGGTGCCGAGATCGTGTCGATCGTGGCGGACGAGGCCTTCTACGATCTCGACGGTCCGCCGGTGCGCATCACCACGCCGCACATTCCGCTGCCGGCCGCCGACACGCTGGAAGATATCGTGTTGCCGACGCCGCAACGGATCGTGGAAACGGTGCGGCGGTCGCTGGGCAGTTAGGTTCTCTTGTCCCGGACGCGATGCAGCGCTTAGCGATGCATCGCTGATCCGGGACCGTTACAGGTTGGTACGGTCCCGGTTCTGCAGCGCACCGCTTTCGCGCTGCGCTGCGCCCGGGACAGGAAGTAAAGGATCATCGCCATGTACGAAAATCTGCTCGCTAATGTTCCGACCGATCTCTGGATCGGCGGTAAGTGGCGCAAGGCATCCGACAATGCCCGCTTCGACGTGATCGATCCGGCGACCGAACGCACCATCGCCTCGGTGGCGAGCGCCACGGTCGACGACGCCAAGGCCGCGCTCGACGCGGCGGACGCCGCCTTCGAGGGCTGGGCCGCGCGCAAGCCGCGCGAGCGCGGCGAGATCCTGCGCAAGTGCTACGAGCTGATCATGCGCGACGCCGAGCGCTTCGCCAAGCTGATCACGCTGGAGAACGGCAAGGCGCTGCCCGACTCGCGTGGCGAAGTGGCCTACGCCGCCGAGTTCTTCCGCTGGTATGCGGAGGAAGCCGTGCGCAATATCGGCGAGGTCTCGCGCGCGCCCGCGTCCGGC
>JAKAMD010000150.1 GCA_021823875.1 Pseudomonadota bacterium
GAACGTGAAATTCGTCTCGCAGGGGTGAGACGCCTAACGCGTTTGTTGCGTGTCAGCGGGGATCCAGGAAACTGGGTCCCCGCTTTCGCGGGGACGAACGGTGTGAACGCGCCTGGGACGTGTACTGATAGATCGAGCTAGATCAGCAACAATTGTTTGATGTCCGCCGTATCCCTGGAAACGGACATTTTCCGGCGCGTTATTGAGATCAGCGATGGGCCCAAAGCAGCAATGGTGCACGCAAAGATTATTTTTGGGTCAGGACTGGCCGTTTCATGCGCCAAAGCTGAAAGCCCTGCATTTTGATAGCGCTCTCGATTTTGAACCGAGACAAATTGTGCGGCAGCGCCCCGCCGGCTTCGATTGTGTCTTCGAGCTGCCACGGCCCAATCTGGGTGGGCAATTTGCTACCCGCCATATCACCGGCGCAGGCAAATAGTTCGTTCGCTTCGGATTTGAATATAAAGATCTGCATGGCTGACTCACATTCTGGTGGACGGCCGCGCAAACCGGGCCGCTATGGACGTGCCGTTGGTCTCGCGAGCCGGTCTCTTACGTGGAGCCACGATCGAGCCGGCAATATTGCTTTCTTACGGACGTTCTTTCGGGCCCGGTGGTGATGCCAGAAGCCCATCCATCGCCTTCGACTCCGCGCCAGGATGAAGCGGCGGACTGCAAGAGCCATCATACGCCGATCGCGTCAAGTTGCTGACTGAGGTCCGCGTGGAACAAGTACGCAGAGCCTTCAACGGGCTTTCAGACAGGCGAAAACGCTAACAAACGTTAAGCGCGCGTGAGTTGATGCTCCTCAGCGATGCGCTCAAACGGCTCCGTTGCGCTCTTGATCCGATAGGATAACCGATCGTCATTTTCAATCGGTAGCCGGCGCACGATCTTGTATGTCCCCTGCGCGGCGCCGCTTTGCATGCGCGCCGTGTAATAGACGGTCTGCCCGGGGAAAAATTTGTGGTTCATGGCCGTCCTCGTGTTGGCGACGCCTTGCCGCGGAAACCGGCGTCGCACGCTGATCCAAGAAGGCGCTCGGCGCTGCGGCCGAGCGTCCTCCACACGGAACTGACTTTGACTCAGGCGTTCTGCAGATTGGCAGCCGCCTGCTTGCCGCGCTCCGTCACAATGTCGTAGCTCACGTGCTGCCCTTCATGGAGAGTGCTCATCCCGGCGCGTTCGACCGCGCTGATGTGCACAAACACATCGCGCGAGCCGTCGCTCGGCGTGATGAATCCAAAGCCCTTTTGGGTGTTGAAGAATTTAACGGTACCTGTCGCCATGGTGGCTTCCTCGCGTTAGATGCTGCTTCAAGTTGACACACAGACCTGCACGCCGGCGGTCATCGCTGCATGCAAGCGGAACATCCGAGTTTTAGGGGTGTCCTGATAAGCGCCCTAAGCGGGGCAGCGCAGCAAGGCAAAGCCGAAAACTTGGTTTGATTACGAATAGTACACTTTTTAGAGCAATACGTCCACTTGCCATTCCGCCTTGCGGGGCACGGCCGCTCGCCGCTCGCCCGCGGTGGACGTCAGGCGGTTTTGTCCCGGAAATCTTCGACCGTTTGGTCCATGTAGGCATCGCGCACCAATACCGTATGGCTGTGACCGCAGTGTGGACAGGGCACGCTTAGCTCAACGTTCCACAAGCGGGTCAAATTTTCATATTTCATACCGACGCCAATATTGATCGATTTGTTGGTCACCGGGCACCTCATCGAGAGATCGTCCATGGTGTTCTTCTTCGTTCGCAGGCGACAGTGCGGCCGCCCGCTGCCACGCGCTGGCACCAATTCAAAAGGTCTGCGGACGCGGCGGCGCACTCCGCTTGTTGGCGTCGAGCCGTTTGTTGCGCGGTGCGGCGATCAAGCCGTCGCGGACGGCCTTCTTGCGGGCGAGCTTACGGGCCCGGCGAATGCCCTCGTTCTTTTCGCGCGCCGCTTTTTCGGACGGTTTCTCGTAACAGCGGCGGCGTTTCATTTCCCGAAATACGCCCTCGCGCTGCATCTTCTTCTTCAAGACGCGAAGCGCCTGATCGATATTGTTATCGCGAACAAGGACCTGCAAAATTTTTCTCCTTTATTCTGCTTTCATGGACTCTCGTCGAGCCCCGCGTGACCGCACGCGTCATCGCCAATAGAAAGGGCATCGCTGGGTGCTGCGGAGTCGGCCAGCGTCACGGTCTGACAAGGCGGACAAGACCCCGCGCCGCGATCAATGTTCTTGCCGGTGCTGGCGCGCGGCCGCACATCCAATCGACGCCGCCAGCGCCGCTCGATTTCGCAAATGATATGGACGGGCAAGACATGGGACATACGTACCCCCTTGCGGCGGGAGCACGACTGGTCTCTCAGCCATCGGTCGCCCGTACGAATGCCGATGATTTATTTTATATGGGCCTTTTCGGCAGAGATTGCGAGCTTTTTCGGCCCGTTGTCACGTTATTCTAGGCTAAATCGGGTGCCGAAGACGACCATTTGGTCGCACGGAGCCGTCCGGCCTTGAAATAACCTGTATTCATCCCCATGTTGCGAACAATCGATAGTTGGCCGAACGACTGTGCCGCTTCGCCTCGTCACTGACGGGTGCGCACGTTTCAGACACTCCTCCAAAATCGACGAACCGGAACAACGGCGGCGAGACTTCGTGCGCCACGTTCCACGTGCACATCCATAGTGAAAGGATATCCCGATGAACAAGGGTACTGTGAAGTGGTTCAACAGCCAAAAGGGCTTCGGCTTCATTCAGCCGGAAAATGGCGGCAATGACGTGTTCGTTCATATCAGCGCGGTCGAACGCGCCGGCATGAGCACCCTCAACGAGGGACAGAAAGTCTCCTTCGATGTCGTGGCAGACCGCCGGAACGGCAAGTCTTCCGCGGAGAATCTGCGCGCCGCCTGATCGGCCGCGCCATGAAAAGGACCATTCCGCTCTGACCACGGATGTACTGGTAGAGCTTGTGGTTCGAGTGTCCCGCGGCCGACCTGTCGGTGCGCGGGGCGCTCAATTTGTCGCGCATGTCAGAGGAGAGGCCGATGACGACATTGAAAGGTGTCAAGCAGGCGCCGACGGCAGCCGCTTTGAAAGCCGAACGCGAGCGGGACAAGGTCCAGGCCGTGCGCGACTACGAAGAAGAGAATCGGGCGCGTCAGGCCAATATGGCGCGGCTGCGTGCTTTGCGTCTGGCGCAAGAACGCACCGAATCGAAAGCGACAACGGCGCCGCGATCGGCCAGGAAGAAGACGGCAAGCTCAACCGGCAGCGGACCAAAGGCGGCATCTTGACCATTGGACATAACTCGGGGCGGGCGCCGCTCGACGCGCGCCGCCTGGCACAAACGCTCACCACTTATCGCACGCCGAACCACGCGCGCAGCATTGCCGAGCTGGCGATCACAGCCGTGCCGCTGGTGGCACTGTGGATGGCGGCCTGGTTCACCTTCTGGCTCGGCTACGCCTGGGCAACGCCTTTCATCGCCGTTCCAGCCGCCGGCTTTCTCGTTCGCCTGTTCATGATCCAGCACGACTGCGGTCATGGCACGTTCTTTTCCCGTCGCTTGGTGAATGACTGGGTCGGCCGCGTCATCGGCGTGCTCACGCTGACGCCTTATGACCTCTGGCGCCGCACCCATGCCATTCACCACGCCAGCGCCGGCAATCTCGACCGCCGCGGCATCGGCGATGTCGATACGCTGACCGTGCGCGAATATCGCGCGCTGTCGCGCTGGGGCCGTTTGAAATACCGGCTCTACCGGCATCCACTGGTGATGTTCGGCGTCGGGCCGGCCTATCTGTTCCTGCTGCAACACCGCCTACCGGTGGGGCTGATGCGCAACGGCTGGCAGCCCTGGGCCAGCACCATGGCGACCAATCTGGCGATCGCGCTGATCGTCGCGCTGCTGGTCTGGTTCGTCGGCATCGAGGCGTTCCTGCTGGTGCATCTGCCGATCACCCTGCTCGCGGCCGCGGCCGGCGTGTGGCTGTTCTATGTGCAGCATCAGTTCGAGTATACCACCTGGGAGCGTGACGGCGCCTGGAGCCTGCATGAAGCGGCTTTGCACGGCAGCTCGCATTACGACCTGCCGGCTTGGCTGCGCTGGCTCACCGCCAATATCGGTGTACACCATGTGCATCACTTGTGCAGCCGCATTCCTTATTACCGTCTACCGCACGTGCTGCATGACCACCCCGAACTGCGCGACCTCGGCCGACTGACCTTGCGTGAAAGCCTTCGCTGTGTGCGCCTTGCGCTGTGGGACGAGGGGCAGAACCGCCTAGTGTCATTCCGTGAGGTTGCGGCAGCGCGCTGACGGTTTCATCGGTCGCGCGTGGTCAAGATTCGACCCTGGATAATCATGGCAGCGGCCATGTCTGATTAGAATCATAAGCGGACAATCCGAGAAGCTCACGCCGTGCCGCTTCGCCCCAATAGCCGACAGGGGTAACCGATCCGCTGAGGCTTCGTCCGTCAGTTTATGAGCCGACGCCCTCGTTCGCTTCCATCGCCTTCCGGCACGCTTCCCACACTTTCGCCGGCGTTGCCGGCATCTCCATGTGATCGGCGGCGCCGTTCGGGATGGCATGCGCGACCGCATTCATCACCGCAGCGATCGCCGCCGTGGTGCCGGCTTCGCCGGTGCCCTTGACCCCGAGCGGATTGGTGGTTGCCGGCATCGAATGCATGGCCTCGCGCAATTCGCCCGGCATGTCGTGCGCATGCGGCATGCCGTAATCCATGAACGAGCCGGTGACGAGCTGGCCGCTGTCCGCGTCATAGATCGCGTTTTCCAACAGCGCCTGGCCGAGCCCGTTGGCGATCGAGCCCTGCACCTGGCCTTCGACGATGATCTTGTCGAGCGGCGTGCCGCAATCGTCGACCGCGGTATAGGTCACCAGATCGAGGTGGCCGGTCTCCGGATCGATCTCCACTTCGGCGATGTGGCAGCCGTTGGGGAAGGTGAGCGGCGCCTCGCCCTTGTCCTTGGTGTCGAGGCTCTCGCCGATCTCCTTCGCGCGCCGCGCGCATTCGAACAGCGAGATCTTGCGGTCGGTGCCGACCACGCTGAAGTCGCCGTCGCCGTACTGGATGTCGCTTTCGGACGTCTCCAAGAGCGCGGCCGCGACCTTCTTGCCCTTCTCCAGCATCAGGTCGGCGACGCGCCAGATGGCGGTGCCGGCGGTCATGGCCGAGCGCGAGCCGACCGAGGCGAAGCCGGGCAGCTCCATGGCGCTGTCGCCGTGGCGGTGCTCGATGCGCTTTGGATCAATGCCGAGCTTGCCGGCGATCAGCCGGCCGAACACGGTGGCGTGGCTCTGGCCGGTCGATTGCACGTTGAAGCCGATGACGAGCTTGTCGCCCTCGAACTTGATCAGGGCGGATTCGGTCGGCATGGCTCCGGCGTGCTCCAGCATGCAGGAGACGCCGATGCCGCGGTATTTCTTGCGCCGCGCGCTCTCGCGCTTGCGCTTGGCGAAGCCGGCATAGTCTGCAAGCTCCAGCGCCTTGTCGACGATGCCGGGGAAGTCGCCGCTGTCGTAAGTGTTGCCGACTGCGGTCTTGCACGGGATCGCCGATTTCGGGATCAGGTTCTTCTTGCGCAGCCGTACCGGGTCCATGCCGACGACGCGCGCGGCTTCCTCCACCACGCGCTCGAGCGCGTAATTTGCCTCCGGCCGTCCGGCGCCGCGATAGGGGCCGATCGGCACCGTGTTGGAGAAATAGCAGCCCACCGTCACCGCGATCTTGGGAACGCGGTACATGCCGGGCAGGCAGCGCGCGAAATTATTGGTGTTGAGGCCGATGCCGGCATTGCTGACATAGGCGCCCTGGTTGCACAGATGGCGCATGCGCAGCGCCAGGAACTTGCCCTTGTCGTCGAGCGCAAGTTCGGCATGGGTGACGGTGTCGCGCGCCTGCGTGTCGGTGACGAAGGCCTCCGAGCGGGTCGACTGCCAATGCACCGGGCGCCCCGTCTTGCGGGCGCCGACCAGCAGCGCGACGTATTCCGCGTAGAACGGCGTCTTCATGCCGAAGGCGCCGCCGACATCCGCGGTCAGCACGCGCAGCTTGCCGGGCGCCACGCCCATGATGGCGGCGCCCATGTTGCGTATGGGATCGGCGCCCTGCGAGCAGGCGTGCAGCGTGTAGCTGTCGTTGGCCGCGTCATAGACACCGGTGGCGCCGCGCGTTTCCATCGAGGCCACCACCATGCGCTGGTTGGTGACGGTCACCTTCGCGACATGCGGTGCGCTGGCAATGATACGCTCGACCTCATGCTCGTTCTCCTCGCTCGGCAGCGGCCCGGGCCAGTCGATGCAGAGATTGCCCGGTACGTCGGCGAACAGTTGCGGCGCGTCCTTCTTCATCGCCGTGGCGAGATCGACCACCGGCGTCAGTTCCTCGTACGCGACCTCCACTCGGTCGGCGGCATCGAGCGCGGCGCCCACGCTCTCCGCGATCACCATGGCGATGGCTTCGCCGGCGAACATCACGGTGTCGCCGACCAGCGCCGGGCGGAACGGCATCGCCGCCTTGGCGCCGCCGCGGCCGACCACCGGCGGATGGCGCGAGACGCTGCCGACGCCGGCCGCCTGGATGTCGGCGGCGGTGAGCACCGCCAGCACGTGTCTGCTCTTCAGCGCTTCCTCGATCCGCACCGCCTTGACGCGCGCATGCGCGTGCGGCGAGCGCACGAACACCGCATAGGCCTGGTTCGGCAGGCGCGGGTCGTCGGTGAAACGGCCGGCGCCGCGGATCAGGGCGTCGTCTTCGAGGCGCGGCTCGTTCTTGCTGCGGGGAGGAAGTTTCATGAGCAAATCCGGCTGGTACGAGATGGCAGGGGCCTGTTTATAGCTTAAAGAGGGGGGCACGACAGGGGCTTGCGCCGCATTGTCCGGTGCGGCACGCAGGCGCCCCCAGTCGATGGTGTGCTTTTTCAGAGGGCGAAATGGAAACTAAGTCGACCACGCGCGTTCCGCTTGCTGCCGTCACCGGCCTGATCACCGATGCCATGGTGCAATGTAATCTCCCGCCGCAGGACGCGGCCAAGGTGGCCGAACTGATGCTGGAGGCCGATCTGATCGGCGCCGACGCGCATGGTGTGTTCCGGCTGCCGCAATATGTCGATCGGTTCAAGCGCGGTTCGACCAATCCGCGCCCCAATATCAAGGTCGAGCGCACCGCGCCGGCGACCGCGCTGATCGACGGCGACAATGGCATGGGTCATCTGGTGGTCTCGCGCGCGGCCGAGACGGCGGTCGAGCTGGCGCGCGAATGCGGCGTCGCTTGGGTCGGCATGCATCGGTCGAACCATGCCGGCGCCGCCGGGGTCTATGCCGCGCTGCCGCTCAAGGCCGACATGATCGGCCTCTATGCGGCGGTCGCCAATGCCAACCACATGCCGGTCGCCGGCGGCGCAGAGCTTCTGCTCGGCACCAATCCGCTGGCGATCGCCATTCCCGCCGGCGAGGAGCCGCCGCTGGTGCTCGACATCGCCACCTCCGTCGTCTCCTACGGCACCATCAAGAACCATCGGCTGCAGAATATTCCGTTGCAGCCGAACTGGATGGTCGATCCCACGACCGGCGCAGCCATCACCGATCCGCAGAAGAGCGGCGGCGCGCTGCTGTTGCCGATGGGCGGCTACAAGGGCGCCGGCTTGGCGCTGATGCTGGGGCTCATGGCCGGCACGCTCAACGGTGCCTTCTTCGGGCGTGATTGCGTCGACTTCAACGCCGAGCCGGGCAAGGCCACCAATACCGGACAGTTCGTGGTGGCGCTCGATCCGTCACGCTTCCAGAAGCTCGACACGTTCAAGGCTGAGGTCGACCGCCACATGCGCGAATTGCGCGCGTCGAAGCCGCTGCCGGGCGAGACCGTGCGGCTGCCGGGCGAACAGCGCGCGCAGCGCCGCGCCGATCGTCTCGCGCACGGCTTGCCGATGGCGCCCGAGCTGCTGGTTCAGTTGGACAAGTTGGCGGCGGAGATGGGTATCAAGCGGCTAGGAGATCGATAGCGGCGCCACACGCTCTCTCTTTCCCTCTCCCACAAGGGGAGAGGGGAAGCGAGCTTGTTGCGCGCGCCGATATTACGGCGCCGCGCCTGCGCGGTTCTTCTTCTTCAGATCCGCCACCTGCGACAGCGCGCGGTTCGACAGCGGCAGGTCGACCGGTTCGCCGAGATCGGCCGACAGATCGGCGGCGGTGTAGGTC
>JAKAMD010000151.1 GCA_021823875.1 Pseudomonadota bacterium
CGCGAGCGCCTGCGTGACGGCCGAGATGGGGATATCCACTGCCTGCGTCACCGTCGCGGCGTTGACGGCGCTCAGCACGGCGGCATCGGTCATGCCGGCGTACTGTCCGCCTGTCGCCATCGCCGCTTTCAAAGCGGCATAATTAGGCTGCATTGGTCGGTTCTCCAAGGTTACTGCGCCACCGCATCGCCATCGCGCTCAACTGCTCCTGCAGCCGTGCGCGAATTGGCCGTGCTTCGGCGCGCAAGAGCAAGCGCCCGTCCCATGTGCTATCTGCGTCCGGCAGCCTAGGGCGCGTCTGCCGCTTGGCCTTGCGCGAAATCGAACTCAGGTGCCGCATCGAGAGTGCGCGGCAGTAATGCGTCCCTCCCTTCTTGCCGCCGCGAGTTTGCAGCGTACAGCCTGGGTAAGCGCATACACGTGGCTTCGGTGCCATACGTCCTCAGGTAATCGTGATCACTACGGTATCCGGCGTGGCAGCCGGGAACGTGATGCACACGACATTCGACGGCGCTGAGGCCGTCCCCGCCGAACTCACTGCTACCACGTCGAAGTAGTACGTCGTGCCGGCCTCAAGTCCGGCGTTGATATCGATTGGTGAGCCGGTGAGACTCGATTTCAGCAACGCCAGCGAGTCGTAGGATGTCCCGCTGAACAGCTCGTACGTCAGAGTCCCGGTGATAGCTGTGCCATCGGTGTTCTTCGTGGGCGGCGTAAAAGTGATCGTCGCCACTGGCGCGACGCCAGACTTTGCTACGTAGCATGTCGGCGTTGTCGTGGTGCAGAAGCTGCACCTCGCCGGCGGACAGGTTCAACGCCGCCACCGCGTCGACCGGGTGGTGCTCGTAGACTTCGAACGGAAAATCGGTGCCGATACAGAGCTGCTTGACGCCGAAAGTGTTGATCAGGTGGCCCAGCGTGGGCGCGTCATAGACCAGCGTATCGTAATAGAGCCGGCGCGCATGCTCGTGCGGCGGCGCGCCCATACGCTCGGCGAAATCCGGCTTGATCTTCCAGCCATGCTCCAGCCGCGGCAGGATCGAGGCGAAAGCGCCGCCGCCGTGGCTGAAGGCGAGCCGCAGCTTGGGATGGCGCGTCAGCGTGCCGCCGGTGATTAGCGAGGCGATGGTGTAGGCGGTCTCGAGCGGGAAGCCGATGAAGGTCATCAGTCCGGCCGGGCCGACGATGCGCTCCTTGCCGGGGGGATGCAGCGCATGAACGAAGACGGCGGCGCCCAGTTCCTCCGCCGCGGCGAAGAACACCTCGAAACGCGGATCGCCGAGCGCGGCGCCATTGATGTTGCTGCCGAGCTCGACGCCGGCGAAGCCGTCTTTCATCAGCCGCTCCAACTCGCGCGCGGCGACGTCGGGGTCCTGCATCGGCACTGCGCCGAGCCCGATGAAGCGGTCGGGCGCGCGCGCCGCCATATCGGCGATGGTGCCATTGACGTGGCGGATGAGCGCCAGCGCATCGTCGAGCGGCAGCCAGTAGGACAGCAATTCCGGCATGGGCGAGAGCACCTGGCGGGCGATGCCCATGCGCGCCATGACCTCGAGCCGGCGCTCGATGTCCCAGCATTCGTCGGTGACGGTGCGGAAGTTCTTGCCGTCGATCATCACGCATTTGTGGTGACAGTCGTGTGCCGGCGCCATCTGCGGCCAGTGTGCCCCGCCGTGCTTGCCGGCATAGGCGGGGATATCCGCCGGGACGATGTGGGTATGGATGTCGATTGCCTGGGTGGTCATTGCGCTTCACTCACGATGGTGCCGTCGACGGCGCGGGCGTGACCGCGGAATTCGGCGATCTGCGTGCCGTCTTCCCGCGTCACCGCCACGTCGTAGATCCCGGAGCGCCCGGCGCGCTGGCGTTCGATGGCGTGCGCGGTCAGCTTGTCGCCGCGCCGGGCGGGATTGAGATACGTGATGCTGCAATGCTGCGCCACCATGCGCTGATTGCGCGAGTTGCAGGCGTAGCCGAAAGCTGTGTCGGCCAGGAGATAAATGAAGCCGCCGTGGCAGGTGTCGTGCCAATTGACCATGCCGGCGGAGACCGTCATGGCGAGCACGGCCTCACCGGGATCGATGGAGTTGAGTTGCAGGCCATGTTCGCGGCTGGTGGCGTCCTCCGCCCACATGGCGTCCCCGCAGACGCGGGCAAGCGTGACGGCGTCCATCAGCTGTTTCCCTTGCGGCCGGTGAATTTCGGTTTGCGCTTCTCCATGAAGGCGCGCACGCCCTCCTGGTAGTCAGGCATGGTGCCGGCCTCGCGCTGCAGGTCGCGCTCGAGATCGAGCTGGGCATCGAGCGTATTGGTCGGCGAAGCGTCGAGCGCGCGCTTGATCAGCGCGAGCCCTTGCGTCGGCGCGACGGAGAAATGCTCGCAGATGCGGCGCGCTTCATAGGTCAGCGCGTCGTCATTGACGCATTTCCAGATCAGGCCCCAGTTGGCGGCGGTTTCCGCGGGCAGGTCCTGCGCCAGCAAGGCGAGGCCGCGCGCGCGGGCGTCGCCGACGAGGCGCGGCAGCAGCCAGGTGCCGCCGGTATCAGGAACGAGGCCGATGCGGGCGAAGGACTGCGCGAATTTGGCCGCACGGGCGGCCACCACGATGTCACAGGCGAGTGCGAGATTGCAGCCGGCGCCGGCGGCGGTGCCGTTGACGGCGGCGATGACCGGGAAGGGCAGGGCGCGCAGGCGCCGTACCAGCGGATTGTAATGCTTCTCCTGTCCGACGCCGAGCTCCATGGTTTCGCCCGGCTTGGCCACCCGCTCGACGAGATCCTGGCCGGCGCAGAAGGCGCGGCCCGCACCAGTGATCATCAGCGCGCGACTGGTCTCGTCGGCCGCGGCGTCCTCGATCGCCTCGCGCAGCGCCACCAGCATCGGCTCGTTGAGGGCGTTGAGCTTGTCCGGCCGGTTGAGGGTGAGGATGCGGTAGCCGACCTCTTGTTGGACGAGGATGAGGGGTTCGGACATTCCTGTAGGCCCCGGCGTTTCCATCATTTTAGGCGCGTCATCGCCGGGCTGGCCCCGGCGATCCATGCTGCGCTTTTGAGTGCCGTAGGGCTTTACAGATGCCCGGGTCAAGCCCGGGCATGACGCGGCAGGGCTGGCGCGTTACTTCCCCACGAAAGCATCGAGCGTCCCGATGTCCTTTTTCTCCCCCTCGAAATCCGCCGCGATGCGCTCGTAGAGGCGGGCAGCGGCGGCGAGCATTTCATGCTCGGGAAGATCGGCGCCGACGAAGCTGGCGATCTCGTCGAGCTCGGCGACCCAGCGATAGGCCTTGCCATACATATTCGGCGTCTGGCGGTTGAGGAAACCGAGCAGCGCCTGCTGGCTCTCGGCGAGCTCGGCCTTGAGCGCCTCGTCCGCGCCTTCGCGCGTGGCGGCCAGCATCATGGCGGCGCCCAGCGCGGTGAAACCCTTGGTAATGCCGGCATAGGACATTTTCAGCGCGGCGGCGGCGGTGAGCGGGCCTTCGAGCACGCGCACGATCAGCCCGTAATTGTTGAGCTTGGTCAGGCTGCCGGCGGCCGGGCCGGACGCGTAGATCTTGGTGTTGGCCGAACCCGGCTTGGGCGGCGGGCCGATGATGCCGGCGCCGACGAAGGGCGCGCCGGTGGCGGCGATCACCTCGGCGATCTTTTTCTGGGTGGCCGGGCTCACCGCATTACAGTCGGCATAGACTGGTTTCCTGTTGGCGGCGGTCAGCACCGGTGACAGCCGTTGCGCCAGCGCCAATGCCTCGCCCGGCGGTACGATCGACAGCAGGAAATCCGCCTCCATGAGCTGTGCGTCGTCGACCGCGCGCATGCCGGCCTCGCGTGCGCGTTTTTCGCTCGCCGCGCTGCGGCCGGCGAGCGAGGTGAGAACGGCGACGCCGTTCTCGGTCAGACGCTTACCCACGCCGGCGCCCATGCTGCCGGGCGCGACAATGGCGACGGTCAAGGTCATATCGCATTCTCCGCGTCATTCCGGGTCCGCTGCTTCGCGGCGTCCCGGAATGACCATAACAGGTTCAGGTGTGTGTGGCGCCGCCGTCAGCATTGATCACTTGGCCGGTGACGAAGGCGGAGCCTTCGGAGGCCAGGAACAGCGCGGTGCCGAGCAGGTCGTCCGGCGCTTCCGCGCGCGGCACGCATTGCATGGCGACGATGCGCGCCTTCTGCTCGGGCGTGACGGTCTTGCGTTCGATCTCGGTGAAAGTCGCGCCCGGCAGGATGGCGTTGACGGTGATGCCGTCGGCGCCGAGCTCACGCGCCATCGAGCGGCTCATGCCGATGAGCGCCGATTTCGAGGTGATGTAGTGCAGATAGCCCGGACGGCCGAGCGGCACCGCGCCGGACGACATGTTGATGATGCGGCCCCATTTGGCCTTGCGCATCAAGGGCAATACCGCGCGCGAGCACAGCATCACGCCGGTGACGTTGACGCGCAGCACCTCCTCCCACTCCGCAAGTGGGATCTGTTCGAACGGGCGCATGGCGAGGGTGGAGAAGATCGCCGCATTGTTGATCAGCACGTCGATGCGGCCGTAGGTGTCGCCCACAGCCTGGACCATTCGCTCGATCGAAGCGGGATCGGCGACGTCGGTTTCGATCGCCAGCGCTTCGCCGCCGGCCTGCATGATTTCCGCGGCGACGTCGGTCGCTTTTGGCATGTTGCGCTCGGCGATGACGATGCGGGCGCCCGCCAGCGCGAAGCCCTTGGCGAAGACCCGGCCAATGCCTTGGCCGGCCCCGGTGATGATGACCACGCGTTCTTTCAGCGAGGGGAAGACGATGGGTTGCAGGTCGCTCATGCCGCGCCTCGTTCGTATTTACCTTTTGTCTGCGTAAAACCGGAGTTCCTGGCCGAATTATATTTCAATGACCCGGGAAAGCCGCTATCGGCGTTCGCAATTGCCAGCACTTGTAAAGCAACCCTTTCCAGCGTGCCGCCGGGGGTGCGTCAAGATGCGGCGCGGTGGACCTTGGGGCACCAGTACAGCTAGGATTATGCCATCTCAAGAGATGAGGGCCGGGAACGGCCCCGGGGGAGGAGAACATGATGCGCAAGACTCTGTTGGCCGCGACGGCCGCGCTGTTGCTCGCGGCGGGCCCGGCCATGGCTCAGAAGAAATCCATCAAGATCGGATTCGTGTCGACCTTCAGCGGACCGGTCGCCGTCATCGGCAACAATATGCGCGACTCGTTCGAGCTCGCGCTCGACCATATGGGCCGCAAGATGGCCGGCCTGCCGGTCGAAGTGATCTACGAGGACGACGGCCTCAAGCCGGGAACCGGCCTGCAGAAGACGCAGAAGCTGATCCAGTCCGACCATGTCGACTTCCTGGTCGGCTACATCTGGTCGAACGTGATGTTGGCGTCGCTCAAGCCGGCGGTCGACTCCAAGACCTTCATCATCAGTGCCAATGCCGGCCCGCACCAGATCGCCGGCGAACTGTGCTCGCCCTATTTCTTCTCGACCTCCTGGCAGAACGACCAGACGCCGCAGGCCATGGGCCTCTACATGAACCAGAAGGGCGTGAAGAGCGTGTTCCTGATCGGCCCCAATTACGCGGCCGGCAAGGACATGCTGGCGGGCGTGGTTTCGACCTTCAAGGGCAAGGTGGTCGGCCGCGAACTGACCACCTGGCCGACGCAGCTCGACTTCTCCGCCGAGCTCGCCAAAGCGAAAGCCGCCAATCCGGATGCCATCTTCGTGTTCTATCCGGGCAAGGCGGGCGTGCAGTTCCTCAGCCAGTACGCGCAGGCCGGTCTCAAGGGCAAGATTCCGCTCTACACAGCGTTCACTATCGACGAGCTGTCGCTACCCCTGCAGAAGGACTTGGCGCTCGGCGTGCCGGGCGCGCAGGAATGGGTGAACGATCTGCCGAACGACGCCAACAAGAAGTTCGTTGCCGACTTCCTCAAGAAATATCCGGGTAAGCGGCCGTCTTTCTACGGTGCGCAGAGCTATGACGCCGCCAACCTGATCGCCTCGGCGGTGAACGCGCTTAAGGGCGACCTGAGCGACAAGACGAAGGTGGAGGCGGCGTTGAAGAAGGCCGACTTCAAGTCGGTGCGCGGCAACTTCCGCTTCGGCAACAACCACTTCCCGATCGAGAACTTCTACCTGCAGGACGTGGTGAAGAACGCCGAGGGCGAATTCGTGCTCAAGACCGTCGCCACCATCGTCAAGGACAACCAGGATATGTATCACGACAAGTGCCCGATGAAGTAAGCGGGCAATTGCGATGATGCGGGACGGCGGAAGCGCAAGCCCTGCGTTTCTGCCGTCTCTCCACCCCGTCATTCCGGGGCGCGGGCTTTTGCCCGCGAACCTGGAATCCATAACCACGGCGCTGCGGCGTATGGATTCCGGGTTCGCCGCTTGCGTGGCGCCCCGCAACGACGGCATCAATTTGCAGCGCGCACCAAATATCGACCCATGACTCTGTTCATCGAGCAATGTCTGAACGGATTGCAGTTCGGCCTGCTGCTGTTTCTGTTGGCGGCCGGGCTGACGCTGGTGTTCGGTATCATGGACCTGGTGAACCTGGCGCACGGTTCGCTCTACATGATCGGCGCTTATTTCGCCGCCACCTTCGCGGCCTGGACCGGCAGCTTCGTGCTGGGCGCCGTGCTGGCGCTCGGCGCCACGCTTCTGGTCGGTATGGCGGTCGAAGTGATCGTCATGCGCCGGCTTTACGGCCGCGACCATCTCGATCACGTGCTCGGCACCTTCGGCCTGATCCTGTTCTTCAACGAGTCGGTGCGGCTGATCTGGGGCCCGGACGGCTTGAGCCTGCCGCTGCCATCCTATCTCGTCACCGCGGTGCCGATTCTGCCCGGCATCGCCTATTCGGCCTACAAGCTGGCGATGATCGTGGTGACGCTGCTGGTCGCCGGCTTCCTCTATGTCCTGGTCATGCGGACGCGCATCGGCATGCTGATCCGCGCCGGCGCGTCGAACCGCGAGATGGTCGGTGCGCTAGGTGTCAACATCAAGCTGCTCTTCACCCTGGTGTTCGGGCTCGGCGCCGCGCTGGCTGGGCTCGCCGGCATGATGCAGGCGCCGATCCTGACGGTGCAGATCGGCATGGGCGAGAACATCCTGATCCTCGCCTTCGTGATCACGGTCATCGGCGGCATCGGCTCGATCCGCGGCGCGCTGATCGGCGCCATCTTCGTCGGCGTGGTCGACACGCTCGGCCGCGCCTATCTGCCCGACCTCTTGCGCCTCGCGTTCAGTCAGGACACGGCGTCGACCGCCGGCCCCGCGCTCTCCTCCATGCTGATCTATCTGTTGATGGCGATCGTGCTGGTGGTGAAGCCGCAGGGCCTGTTCTCGGCGGGCAGTCGATGACCGACGCGTTCACCCCCCGCAATCTCTTCGCCGTCGTGTTGTTCGCGGCATTGCTGCTGCTGCCGCTCTATGTGCAGTTCACCAACGACCAGTTCATGCTCACTTTGTTCACCCGCATCGTCATCCTGGCGCTGGCGGCGGTGAGCCTCAACCTGATCCTCGGCTTCGGCGGCATGATGAGCTTCGGCCATGCCGTCTATCTCGGCATTGGCGGCTATACGGTCGGCATGTTGGCGCACGAGCACGTCTATAGCGGCTTCGTGCAGTGGCCGGTGGCGCTTGCGGCCTCGGCGCTATTCGCGGCGGTGATCGGCGCGCTGTCGCTGCGCACGCGCGGCGTCTATTTCATCATGATCACGCTCGCCTTCGCGCAGATGGCCTATTACGTGATTTCCGGCATCGCCCGCTACGGCGGCGACGACGGGCTGACCATCTACAAGCGCAGCCAGTTCGTCGCCCCGCTCAATCTTTCCAACCGGGTGCAGTTCTATTACGTCTGCCTGGCGCTGCTGCTGGCGGGCATCTATCTGGTATGGCGGCTGGTGAATTCGCGCTTCGGCCTGGTGATCCAGGGTGCGCGCTCCAACGAAGTGCGCATGCGCGCCATTGGCTTTCCTACTTATCCCTATCGCCTGGCCTGCTTCGTCATCGCCGGCATCCTGTGCGGGCTCGCCGGCGCGCTGCTTGCCAACCAGGCCGATTTCGTCAGCCCGCCGATGATGTATTGGACCCGTTCTGGCGACCTCATCATCATGGTGGTGCTGGGCGGCATGGGCTCGGTGATCGGGCCGGTCTTCGGCGCAGTGGCACTGCTGGTGCTGGAGGAAGCGCTTTCCGGCATCACCGAATACTGGCAGATCATT
>JAKAMD010000152.1 GCA_021823875.1 Pseudomonadota bacterium
GCTGGCCTATCTGCTCAACCGGCTGGCCGGCGAGCAGCATTGCGTGGCCGGCCCCTCCGCGCTGATCGGCGCCAGCAATTTCTTCGAGCTGGCGGTGGCCGCCGCCATCAGCCTGTTCGGCTTCGAGTCCGGCGCGGCGCTGGCCACCGTGGTCGGCGTCCTGATCGAGGTCCCGGTCATGCTGT
Organism: Pseudomonadota bacterium; assembly: GCA_021823875.1. Classification (GTDB taxonomy): domain Bacteria; phylum Pseudomonadota; class Alphaproteobacteria; order Rhizobiales; family Xanthobacteraceae; genus Pseudolabrys. The sequence continues at coordinate 186 of JAKAMD010000152.1, forward strand.
CGGTGGTCGCCATCGTTAACCGCAGCCGCGCTTGGTACGAGCGCGGCCTGAAGACTGGCGCCGCCGCCACTTCAGGCAGTTGAGGCGCACGGCCACCGATCCGGGCGGTCCCTTGTCAAGCCAGAAATGCGGATCACAGCATCTCGCATTGCTCTTTGACGCGTCCCATGTTTAAGGTCGCGGCCCTTCGCGCATGATCCCGAAAAGTGGGTACCGGTCTTCGGAAAAGATCATGCGCAAATGAACTGCCTGGACTCCCCATGGCTCGTGACCAGATCGATATGACCCCGATCGAGACGCGCGACGAACTCGTCGCCTGGTTCGAAGCGGGCTGCAAGCCGAAGACGCAGTTCCGCGTCGGCACCGAGCATGAGAAGTTCGCCTTCTGCGTCGACGGCCACCGGCCGGTCGCCTATGCCGGCTACCACTCGATCCGTTCCCTGCTGGAAGGCATGCACGACATCCTCGGTTGGGACCCGATCATGGAGGGCGACAACATCATCGGGATGTTCGACGTCACCCATGGCGGCGCCATCTCGTTGGAGCCGGGCGGCCAGTTCGAGCTCTCCGGCGCGCCGCTTGAGGACGTGCACCAGACCGCCTCCGAATTGATGGCGCATCTTGCGCAGTTGCGCGAAGTGGCAAAACCATTGGGAATCGGCTTCCTCGGCCTCGGCATGACGCCGGACTGGAGCCGGGCCGACATGCCGGTCATGCCCAAGGGCCGCTACAAGATCATGACCGCCTATATGCCGAAGGTCGGCACGCTCGGCCTCGACATGATGTACCGCACCTGCACGGTGCAGGCGAACCTCGACTTCTCCTCCGAAGCCGACATGGTCAGGAAGCTGCGCGTCTCGCTCGCGCTGCAGCCGGTGGCGACCGCGCTGTTCGCCAATTCGCCCTTCACCGAGGGCAAGCCCAACGGCTTCCTGTCGTTCCGTTCGCAGATCTGGACCGACACCGACAACGCGCGCGCCGGCATGCTGCCCTGGGCCTTCGAGGACGGCATGGGCTTCGAGCGCTGGGTCGACTACGCGCTCGACGTGCCGATGTATTTCATCAAGCGCGGCGACAGCTATATCGACGTTTCCGGCAAGTCGTTCCGCGATTTCTTCGCCGGCAAGCTCGCCGAACTGCCGGGCGAGCGGCCGACCATTTCCGACTGGGCCAATCACCTGTCGACGATCTTTCCCGAAGTGCGGCTCAAGCGTTATCTCGAAATGCGCGGCGCCGACGGCGTGCCGTGGCGGCGGCTGCCGTCGCTCACCGCCTTCTGGGTCGGGCTGCTCTACGACGACGACGCGCTCGATGCCTGCTGGGACCTGGTCAAGGACTGGACTGCCGCCGAGCGCCAGAAGCTGCGCGAGGACGTGCCGCGGCTCGGTTTCAAGGCGGAAATTCGTGGCCGCACCGTGCTGACGCTGGCGCAGGAGACGCTGCGGCTGGCTGCCCGCACGCTCAAGCGCCGCCAGCGGCTCGATCAGAACGGCCGCGACGAGACGCGCTATTTGCGTCCGCTGGAGGAATCGGTCGGCCGCGGCGTCACCCCGGCCGAGGAGCTGTTGGAGAAATTCCACGGCAAATGGAATGGCTCGGTCGACCCGATCTACGACGAATATGCGTATTGATGACGCGTGTCCCGGGCGCAGCGCAGCACGATAGTGATGCGCTGCAGACCCGGGCCCATTACGAACTCCGGAATCGGAAGGGTCCCGGTTCTGCAGCGCACCGTTCCGCTTCGCTTCACGTTGCGCTTCGCCCGGGACACGAGGCTAAACGATGGCCAAATCCACTCCTGCCACGCTCGCTTTGCAAAAGGCCGGTGCCGCCTTCGCCCTGCACGAATACGACTATGACCCCAATGCCGAGCGCATCGGCATGCAGGCGGCGGAAGCGCTTGGCATCGAGCCGCAGCGTCTGTTGAAGACGCTGATGGCGCGGGCAGGTGACAAGGTGGTCTGCGTGCTGGCGCCGTCCGACCGCGAGGTGAACCTGAAGAAACTGGCGGCGGCGGCCGGCGCCAAGAGCGCCGCCATGCTGGGCGCGGCCGAAGCCGAGCGCATCACCGGCTATCACGTCGGCGGCATTTCACCGTTCGGTCAGAAGAAGCGCGTGCCGGTGTTCATTGAGCAATCGACGCTTACCTTCGCGCGTCTCGTACTCAACGGCGGCCAGCGCGGATTGCAGGTGGAGCTTACGCCGGTCGATCTGATGAAGGTGCTAGGCGCCACGGCGGCCGAGCTGTGCTGAGCCGCCGCCATGGCTGAAACGGTCACCAAGTCCAACGCTGCGTCCGGCATGGCGCCAACGGCGGAGCGGCGTCCCTTCACCGCCTTCGATTTCGCGCTTTACGCCATTTCCGTTCTGGTCTGGGGCCTGTCCTGGATCGCCATGCATTACCAGGTTGCCACGGTGGCGCCGGCGGTCTCGATCGTGTGGCGCTTCGCCATTTCCGCGCCGAGCGTGCTAGCGATCGCCGCGCTGCGCGGCGAGCCGCTGCGCTTTACGTTCGCCGATCACCGCTATTTCCTCGGCCTCGGCGCAGCGATCTTCTCCACCAATTTTCTTCTGTTCTACTACGCCGCCCAGCACGTGGCCTCGGGCCTGTTGTCGATCGTTTTTTCGCTCGCCTCCATCGGCAATGTGGTGCTGGGTGCGCTGATCTTCCGCACCCGCATCGATCGCCGCGTGGTGATCGGCGGCATGCTCGGCGTCGGCGGCGTCGCGGCCATGTTCTATCCCGCGCTCGGCGGCGTACATCTCGACCTTGCGGCCCTGATCGGATTGGCGCTGAGCGTGACCGGCACCGTGTGCTTCTGCATCGGCAACATGCTGTCCTTCGCCGCGCAGCGGCGCCGACTGCCGATCTTCGCTACCACCGGCTGGGGCATGGTCTACGGCACCGCCTTCATGACGGTCTTTGCGCTCTTGCATGGCGACCATTTCACGCTCGAATGGAGCGCCACCTATGTTGGCGGGCTGCTTTACCTGTCGATCATCGGTTCGGTGTTGGCCTTCAGCGTCTATTTCACGCTGCTCGGCCGCATCGGCGCCGCGCGCGCCGGCTATACGACGGTGATGTATCCGGTGGTGGCGCTGGTGGTGTCGACCTTTTTCGAAGGCTACCAATGGAGCCTGTTGTCGGCGCTCGGCCTCATGGCCGCGCTGCTCGGCAACGTGCTGGTGCTGCGCGCGCCGCGGCGCTAGCGCGCGATCCCGAAAAAGCCTGTCTCCGACTTGATGGGCGATGGGTACCGGTTTTTGGACAAGATCACGCGCCGGCAAAGAGCGGTGCTATTCCGCCGCCTGCGCTTCCGACAGGTTTTCCAGCGAGGAGATGATGTGTTCAGCCAGCGCGTCGGCCAGCGCCAGGCTTTCGTGCGCGTTGCGCACGAGGCCGATGCGGCAGGAGGGCAGGTCGGGAAAGCCGTCGGCGCTGGTGAGCACGCGCATGCCGGGCCTGAGGCCTGACTCCGGAAGCACCGAGACCGCGAGCCCGGCAAGCACCGCGGCGGCCACGGCACCTGCATTGGAGCTCGAATAGAGCAGGCGATAGGCGCGGCCGATCGACTCCAGCCGCTCGATGGCGGTGTGCCGCCAGATGCAACTCGGCCGCCCGAGCGCCAGCGGTACGCGTTCTTCCAGATGGGTCGGATGACGGTTCGAGGTCACCCACAACAGCCGTTCACGCCGGAACGTCTCCGTGGCGCGCTTCGACTCGCAATTGGTGACGATGGCGAGATCGATCTCATTGGCGTCGATGCGTTCGAGCAGATCGACCGACGGTTCGCATAACACTGTCAATTCCACGCCCGGATAGGCGCGCGAGAAGCGCGCCATGATCTCGGGCAGATAACGGTCGGCATAATCGTCCGGCACGCCGAGGCGCACGCGGCCCGACAGCGCCTCGTCGGAGAAAGCGGCAATGGTTTCCACGTTCAGCTTCACCAGCCGGCGTGCGTAATCGAGCAGGCGCTGGCCGTCTTCGGTGAGCTTGGAGGCGCGCCCGTCGCGCGCGAAGATCGGCCGCTCCAGCCGCTCCTCCAGCCGCTTCATCTGCATCGATACCGCCGACTGTGTCTTGTTCACCACCTCTGCCGCCTTGGTGAAGCTGCCGGTCTCGGCGATGGCAATGAAAGTACGTAACTGGTCGATGTCGAGAAGGGCGGTCATGGCGGCTCTCTTGCGTGGTTATTCTGGGCGCGCGGGCAGCACGCGAAGCTGGAATCCAGAACCAAGCGGTCAGGCTTCTAGGTCGCTCTGGATTCCGGGACCGGCCGTTCGGGCCGTCCAGGAACGATCATCAATGATCCTGATCGGTCAGATTAAAAACATTCGTTTCACTAATCAATAGACCGGGCGCATATGTCGGATGGCCGCGAAGAAATCGGGTGGGGATTTCGGGTGTTTCGGCCCGCGCCATCAGGCGCAGGAAAGCATTCGAAGCGCGAATTTCAGGGAGACTGCCATGACCACCAACGTCCCCGTTTTGCCGATTGCCGGATCAACGGTTCTGCGAGCCACGCTCGCGCTCATCGCACTGGTCACGCACTGGCTCAAGATCCTGACGCGGGCGCGCCGCCACCGCCGGGAAGCGCGCGAACTGAGCGGGCTCGATCGCCACATGCTGGCCGATATAGGCCTCACCCGTGCCGATGTGCGCGACGCCTTTTCCTCGCGTTTCTGGGAAGACCCGACCGAGCTCTTGGCCGAACGCGCAGGCGACCGCCGCCGTTACCGCAGCCGCGGTCCGTCGCGTCTGGAGTTGACTGCGGAAACCGAAAGCGGCTTCCGCCGCCCGCCGATCGACCGCCCTGCGCGTCAGACGGTGTGACACGAATACGCAAACGGCCGACTCCTCTCATCGGCCGCGCGATCCGTAACCCGCGAAAATCCCCTCTCGCGGCCGGATCCAGCGCCCGTCCGGTCCCCTCCCGGGCGGGCGCAGTTTTTTCAGCGATGCCCGTTGGCGATCGCCGGCCGCACCAGCGCGCGGCGGTCCTTGACCACGCCGATCTGCGCGCCCATGCGTGTAATGGTCGCGATCACCTTACCGTCGAGCGCGCGGTCGCAATTCATGTGCGTGGGCGCGATAAAGAAGTCGGCCTTCTGCCAATCCTTGGTCCATTCCAGCCGCGGCCCCGCTTCCTTCTCGAACGGCAAGCGCTCGCCGCATACGGCGACTTTGTAGCGGCGGCCGGGCTCGGCAGCATCGAGCTTGGCGATATAGGCTTCCAGCGCATCCACCGCTTCCGGCATGATATTGACCCAGTAGTCGGTGTCATAGTGGCGCTCGGCGCCTTGCAGGCCACCGACCAGCGGGTTGAAGAACAGATACTGATAGGGATGCAGGCGCACCAGCACGCTGGCATCCCAGATCAATCCCGCGAGGATCGCGGCGCCAGCGCCCGCTGCCGCAAGCCGCCGCCACGCGGCCAGCATGTTCAACAGCCAATCGAAGCCGATGCCGGTGAGCACCGCGAACACCGGCACCACGAATAGGAACTGACGCAGTCCTGTGTCGGCCGGGCCACGGTCCACGACTTCGCAAATTACCGGGAAAACCGCGATGAAAACGAGTAGTGCGGTTTCCAGTCGTTGCTCGGCTGTGCGCGACGCGGGACCGCTCGGCCACAGGATGAGGGCAAACGCGATGCCGGCGCCGGCCAACATCAAGAGCGGCAGTTTGATCAACAGATAGGCCGGCACATACCAGCGCGGCAAGTTGCCCATGGTGTAGACTTGGCCGGCCAGCAGCGTGTGAATCTCCATGTTGAACTGGCCGAAGTCGATCAAGCCGCGAATCGGGTTGAGCGGCGCCAGCGCCGACCATGGCCAGGCCGCGATCATGATGACGTAGCCGATCAAGAATGCGGGCAGGAAGGCAATTACCGACTGCGCAAAGAAGCTGAGGTGGTCGCGCACCGGGCCCGTGCGCAGGTGTGGGATGCGGACCAGCATCGCGAGCCCGGCATAGCCGATCATCAAGAGGCCGAGCACGCGTATGCCGAGCGCAGCGCCGAACAGGAGCCCGAAGCCGACGATGGCGCCCCAGCGGGGGCGGGGCAGATTGCGTGCCGCCCGCAGCAGGAAATAGGTGGCGCCGATCATCGCGGTGGCGAAGGGAATATCCTTGGTGTGGTTGAACATCGAGCCGTACCACGGCCCGCATGCGGCTAATGCGAAGGCGGCGATGGCGCCGGCGCGCGGCCCGGCCACCAGGCGGGCAGTGACATAAGCTCCGCCGATACCGGTAATGCCGATCAAGCCGCACAGGATGTGACGGACGTCGTAGGCAGCGATGAACGACACCTGGCGCTCGACCAGCACCGCCAGGATGTCGAACAAACCGCCATAGAGATAGAGATTTTTGTAATGGAACAGCGATTGGTCGGCGAAGCCGCTGCGATAATAGGCGACGATCAATTCGCCATAGCGCTGTTGCACCGGCTCGTCGTTGGAAATGGCGTAATCGCCATAGGTTGCGAACACCAGCACCACCAGCGCGACCAGCAGCAAGGCGACCGCGAGGTCATAGGGGTCGCAGGCGGATAGCCGCGCGCGCAGACGTGCAAATAACGCAAAGCCGCGCGTCTCGGCGTGCGACCGTAGGAAGGCCCCCGGCAGGTGATCCTCCATCGAACGGGTTGGCGTGATATTGGCTTGCGGCCCGGCTGCTGTCATGTTGCATCTGCACAATTGCTGACCAGCGCGCTAACATGTCGCGCAGGGGAGGCACGGGCGATATGATCGGCCCGCGGGAGCAGCGCGCATGGTGAGATTGGCCTCTTTGATCGGCGCTCTGGCGCTCGCCGTCATCGCCACGCTCGCGCCGGCACAAGCCCAGGTTGGCTACGACCGGCCGGGCGGCGATTATGCCAACTTTACCGTGCGCAACGCCGATCCGGCGGCCTGCGCCGCGCGCTGCGAGCGCGATGGGCGCTGCCGTGCCTGGAGCTTTTCGTTCCCGCGTACCCTCGGCGTGCACGCCACCTGCCGGTTGAAGAAAGAGGTGCCATCGCGGGTAGAAAACTCCTGTTGCGTATCGGGTGTGCGCGGCGCCGGTGTGATCGAGCCGCGGCGCGGCCCGATCGAATTCGGCATCGACCGCCTCGGTGGCGACTATCGCAGTTTCGATCTGCCGTCCGATCCGACCGGCAAGAGCTGCAAGGCGGCCTGCGAGGGCGACCGGCGCTGCCGGGCCTGGACCTATGTGCGACCCGGCTATATCGGCGCCTCTGCGCGCTGCTATCTCAAGAGCAAGATCCCGCGCCCGCGCCGCAAGCCCTGCTGCATTTCCGGCGTGGTGCGCTAGTCGCTCACTTTACCGTGGTGAAGAAGCGCGCCAGCCGTAGGCCCGACGGCCATTGCCAGATCGGCTGACGGTGCATGGCGATGTCCCAGGAACCGAGCAGCACATCCACGCGCCCGACCAGGTTGTCGATTGGCAACAGGCCGACCCCGCCGGCCCGGACCGGCACGCGGCTGTCGGCCGAATCGTCGCGGTTGTCGCCCATGACGAACAGGTAGCCGGGCGGCACCGTCACTGTGTCCATGTTGTCGAGCGGGTCCGCCGGCATCAGCTTGAAGATCTCGTGTTTGCGTCCGCCCGGCAGCGTCTCGATCAGGCGTTCGGCGGTGACGCGCGCGCCGTCTGCGGTTTCGACCGTACCGGTTCCATCTGGCGTCTGCTTGGCCGGCTGGCCGTTGATCCAGACCACGCCGTCGCGCAGCGCAATGCGGTCGCCCGGCAGGCCGATCACCCGCTTGACCCAAGTCTGCGTGCGGTCGCCCGGCCAGCGGAACACCACCACGTCGCCGCGCTTGGGAACGCTGGCGAAGATGCGCCCGCTGTTGGGCAGGTCGAAGAAAGACGGCAGCGACGCGGTGCCGTAGCCGTAAGAGAATTTGGTCGCCACCAGTTCGTCGCCGATTTGCAGCGTCGGCTCCATCGAACCGGACGGCACATAGAACAGATCGGA
>JAKAMD010000153.1 GCA_021823875.1 Pseudomonadota bacterium
AGATCATCATGAGCGCATCGCAGAATTTCGACACCGCCGGCGTGTTCGCCTCGATCCTGGTGATCGGGCTGATCGGCGTCGGGCTGATGCGGCTCGGCCTCGCCATCGAGCAGCATTTCGCGCGCTGGAGGCAGTAGCGAATGGCCGACACCGCCCTTAACGTACAGGCCTCGCAGCCGGCGGAGCGCAAGCATCGCCGCGTCACGTGGCTCTCTGGCACCTTCCTGCCGCGGCTGTTCACCGGCCTGGCCATCGCCGCGATCTGGGAATTCGTGGTGCGCGGCTTCGCGCCGGCTTATGTGGCGAAACCTACCACGGTGCTGCTGGCGATCCCGCGGGTGATCGTCGATCCGGCGTTCCTGACCGCGACCGGGCAGACGCTTGCCGCCGTCGCCGAAGGACTCGCCGTGACGCTGGTGTTGGGTACCATCATAGGCCTTTGGATGGGACGCAGCACCTTGTTCGACCGCATCGTGCGCCATTACATCAATGGCTTTAATGCGCTGCCGATGATCATTGCGCTGCCGCTGTTCTCGCTGTGGTTCGGCTATTCCGGCGCCGCGCGCTTCGCCACCATCATCTTCGCCGCCATCTTCGCCATCATCATGAACGTCGCCGATGGCGCGCGCTCCGTCCCGCGCGAATATCTGGAGGTCGCCCGCTCGTTCCGCTCGGGACGCTTGCGCACGCTGAAGGACATCGTGCTTCCGGCGGCCATGCCGTACCTCCTCGCTGGCATCCGGCTCGCCGCCGGCCGCGCGCTGATCGGCGCGGTGGTGGCGGAGTTCTTCCTCTCGGTCGGCGGCCTCGGCTATTATATCCTCTACAATTCCCGCACCTATCATCACAACGAAGCCTTCGTCGGCGTGCTGCTCTTGGCCGGCTTCGGCGTCGGCTTCGAAGTGCTGGTGCAATGGGCGACGCGGCGCTTCCTGCCCTGGTACCGCCGCGACGAAAAAGCGGACTGAGTCCGGAAAACCCAAAGGAATATCCGATGTCATCCGACCCCTTGGTCAAGGCCGCGATCGCGCATTGGGGCCCGCGTTTCGTCGCCAATGGCGTAGTGCTCGCCGATTTCGCCGAGCTCACCGGCGCGGTGGAGACCTACAACGACTGGTGCCGGGTCTGGTCGGAGCGTGCCGCCCATCACGATGCGCTTGGCCGCGCCGAACTGACCAAGAAGCATTTCTTGACCGCCGGCGAATGCCTGCAACGCGCCGGCGTCTACTATCACTTTGCTTCCTTCCTGTTCGTGCACGACGTGCCGCAGATGAAAGTGGCGCACATGAAGGCGGTGGAATGCCGGCAGGCGGCACTGCCGCATATGCGGCCGCCCGGCGAGCGCGTGCAGATCCCCTACGAAGGCGGCAAGACGCTGGCCGGTATCCTGCGCAAGCCGGCCGGCTACGACAAGCCGCCGGTGGTGGTGATGGCGGTGGGCCTCGATTCGACCAAGGAAGAAGGCGAAGCCTACGAAGCGCCGTTCCTGGCGCGCGGCATGGCGACGCTGATCTTCGAAGGGCCGGGCCAGGGCGAGGCGCAATACGACTTCGCCATCCGCGGCGACTACGAGGTGCCGGTGCAGGCGGTGATCGACTATGTCGAGACGCGGCGCGATCTCGATGCCACACGCATCGGCATGTGGGGCGTCAGCCTCGGCGGCTATTACGCACCGCGCGCCACCGCCTTCGAGAAGCGCATCAAGGCCTGCATCGCGCTCGGCGGCCCGTTCAACTGGGCGGAGGCCTGGGATGGCCTGCCCGAGCTGACCCGCGAAGCGTTCCGCGTGCGCAGCCATTGCGCGACGCAGGAAGAGGCGAAGAAGAACGCCGCCACGCTGACGCTGGAAGGCATCGCGCAGAACATCACCTGCCCGATCTACATCGTGAACGGCCGGCTCGACCGCATCGTGCCGGCGGCCGATGCCGAGCGGCTGGCGCGCGAGGTCAAAGGTCCCGTCGAATTGATGATGATCGAGGACGGCAACCACATCGCCACCAACCGCGCCTATCGCTGGCGCTCGCAGAGCGCGGACTGGATGGCGGAGCAGTTGCGGTAAAAAGTTCGATCCGCCTCATCCTGAGGAGGGCGCGAAGCGCCCGTCTCGAAGGATGGGGCGGCCCATGCGTCGAGACACGCTCCTTCGGCGCGCTCCTCAGCATGCGGCCGCTCGAGGCCTTCGGCGTAGCCTGGTGATGACAGGCGGAAAAATTCCGCTATGGTCCGCCCGCGCTAGAACAGGAGCCCGCAATGCCCTCCACCATCCTCGATTCCGCAGTATTCCGCGACATTTTCACCACCCCGGCCATGCGGGCCGTGTGGTCGGATGAAAACCGCGTGCAGAAATATCTCGACTTCGAGGCGGCGCTGGCGCGCGCCCAGGCGCGGTTGAAGATCATCCCGCAGGAAGCCTGCGACGAGATCGTCAAGCACTGCGACGCCAAGCTGATCGACATGGCCAAGCTGAAAGAGGCGACCGAGCGCATCGGCTATCCGGTGCTGCCGGTGGTGCAGCAACTGGTGAAGCTGTGCAAGGACAAGCTCGGCGAATGGAGCCATTGGGGCGCCACCACCCAGGATATCACCGACACCGCTACCGTCATGCAGATCCGCGAGGCGCTCGATATCGTCGGCCAGGAAATCGATGCCATCTGCGATGCGCTGGCCGCGCTCGCCAAGAAATACCGCGACACGCCGATGGCCGGCCGCTCCAACCTGCAACAGGCGGTGCCGATCACCTTCGGCTACAAGATGGCAACCCTGCTCGCCTCCTTCGAACGCCACAAGCTGCGGCTCGCGCAATTGAAGGAGCGCGTGCTGGTGGGCGAATTCGGCGGCGCCGCCGGCACGCTGTCCTCGCTCGGCAAGGACGGCCTGAAGTGCCAGGTCGAGCTGATGAAAGAGCTAAAGCTCGGCCAGCCGGCGATCTCCTGGCACACGGTGCGCGATTGCATCGCCGAGGTCGGCTGCTTCCTCGGCCTGGTCACCGGCTCCTGCGGCAAGATCGCCTTCGACGTGAAGCTCATGATGCAGACCGAGGTGGAGGAGGTCTACGAGCCGTTCCATCAGGGCCGCGGTTCAAGCTCCACGATGCCGCAGAAACGCAACCCGATCTCGTCAGTCTACATCACCGCGCAGACCGCGATGGTGAAGCAACTCGTCGCCGCGCTGTTGGAAGCCCAGATCGAGGACCACGAGCGCTCCACCGGTCCCTGGGAGATCGAATGGATCGCGTTGCCGGAAATCTTCATGCTGTCGGCCGGTGCGCTAGCGCAGACGCGCTTCGTGGTGGAAGGCATCCAGGTCAACGAAAAGAAGATGCGCGAGAACATCGACATCACCAAGGGCCTGATCATGTCGGAAGCGGTGATGATGGGGCTCGGCGACCAGCTCGGCCGCAATTACGCGCACGATCTCGTCTACGACATCTGCCGCGAGGTGGTGAAGACCGGGCGGCCGTTGATCGATCTCTTGGCGGAAAACGAGGAGATCAAGAAGCACGCCGACCGCAAGAAGCTCGAGGCGCTGGTCGATCCGGCGAATTACCTCGGCGTCGCCGGCGAGATGGTGGACCGGGTCTTGGCGATGCGGAAATAGCCGATGGCGCTGATCGGCCGCATCATCGTCATCGCCTTCGCCATCATGGTGGCGACGCTGGCTGCGGGCGTCGCCATCACCATGGGCGTGCTGGGGCCGGAATGGCACGCCTTCAGCGGCGATGTCGGAGAGCGCGCCGGTTTCTGGGTGGGCGTGTTTTTCGCCACCAGCTTCACCGGTGCCGTTGGCTTGCTGCCGGCGGTGATCCTGATCGTACTGGCGGAAGCCTTCAAGGTGCGCTCGCTGCTGGCTTATCTTGCCGTCGGCGCGGCCTTGATGGTGATCGGTTATTACACCAGCGGTCTGGCGCCGCCGTCTTACGAAGAATCGATCGACCATCCGCCGCCGCCGATCTCGCATGCGGCCGAGGTTGCGGCCGCGGCCGGCGCGGTGTTCGGGCTCACTTATTGGCTGCTCGCCGGCCGCAATGCCGGTCGTTGGCGTGAACCGCGACAGATCGCGAGCTAACGCTTGGCCCAGGCCAGCGCCGCTTCCAGGCGATCGTTGCCCCAGAACAATTCGCCGTCGGCGGTCACGAAGCTGGGCGCGCCGAAAATGCCGAGCCGCTGCGCTTCTTCCGTCTGCGCACGGAGCCGCGCCTTGATCGCATCCGATTGCGCGCGTTCGAGCACCGGCGCCGGCTTGAGGCCGAGCGTGCTGACGATGTCGGCGACCGCGTCCACCGTGCCGATGTCGCGGCCTTCGCCGAACTCACGCGCATAGACAGCGCGGCAGAAATCCTCGCCCCAATCCTCATCCAGCGCGACCAGCGCCACCCGCGTCGCGGCGATCGTATGCTGTGGGAACGAGGGCGGCCGCTTGAACGGCAGATTGAGCTCCGCGCACAGCCGCTCCAGGTCACGCCACATATAGGCGCCCTTGGCCGGGTAGAGATTGAACGGCGAATTGTCCCAGCCCTGCGCCTTGAAGATTGGGCCCAGCACGAACGGTCGCCAGCGCAGCGTGACGCCGGCCGCCTCGGCCAGCGGCGCGATCCGCATGGCCGCTGGATAGGAATAGGTCGAGGCGAATTCGAACCAGAAATCGAGCGCAGGCGCGTCGGACATGCACGGATTATAGCTTTCCGGCACCGTGCCGCCTTCCCATTTTCACAGAGCTCGGCTAGACCGCAGACCCATGCGAGCCGGCAGCGCATGATCCCGGACGGCATGTCCTCGACCCGGAGCAAGGATGGGTGCCGGTTTCCGGACAAGATGATGCGCCAAGGAGAGACATGAACCGCACCGGATTGACCATCGCACTGGGCCTTGCCGTCGTCTTCGGGCTCTTGTTCGGGCTGTATCCGCAGCTCGACCTCGACATCGCGCGGCCATTCCACGCAGTGGTCGACGCCAATCACAACGTGTTCGCTTGGCGGCTGTCGACGCCTCTGATGATCGTGCACAACATCGCGCTGCGGGGCGGTTTCTTGTTAGTGGCGCCGGCGGTGGTCGCGCTCATCGGCAAGCTGATCCTGCCGCGGCGGAAAATGTTGATCTCTGCCCGTGCCACCATGTTTCTGATCCTCACCATGGCGCTTGGGCCCGGGCTCTTGGTCAATGTCGCGCTCAAGGATCATTGGGGCCGGCCGCGGCCGATCGACGTGACGCAGTTCGGCGGCGAGCAGCATTTCGTCGCCTGGTGGGATCCGCGCGGCGATTGCCCGGCCAACTGCTCCTTCGTCTCCGGCGACGTCGCCACCACGGCCTGGACGCTCGCGCCGGCGGCGCTCGTACCACCGCAATGGCGCGCGCTCGCCTATGGCGGGGCGCTCGCACTCACCGTCGGCATGGCGGTGATCCGCATGATGGCCGGCGGGCATTTCTTCACCGACACCCTATTCGCCGGCGTGTTCACCTTCCTGCTCGTCTGGCTGATGCACGGGCTGATCTACCGTTGGCCGCGCACGCGCGTGTCCGACCGTCAGATTGAGCGCGCGCTGGAACGCTGCATGTCGGTCTGCCGCTTTGGCGCGACCTGGCTCGGCCATCGCGCCGCCGATGAGATCGCCGGCCCTGCCGACGGCGACGAGACCGATCCCCACGTCAAACGCCGCCGCCGCGGCTGGTGGTGAGGTTTTGCGTGTACCCGCCTTCCTGGTGCTAGGATCGGCCCCGAGTCGATCCAGGAGGGTGCCATGGCGGAGCCGCCAAGCGACGTTAAACGCGTGCTGCAGATCAGGATGCGGGCCCTGGGCGATCCCGCCCAGGTTATCACGCTGATCCGCAGCGCGGCCCCGTTCTACCGCACTATCGGCGGCACCGGCTTCCGCGTGCTGCAGAATGTCGACGAGCCGGCGCAGCTTGTGATCGAGATCGAATATGAGGCCGCCGCCGCGCTGGAGCTCAGCCGCCATAAGCTCGCCAGCGACCCCATGGTGCGCACCTTTTTGCAGGGCTGGCGCACCATTCTGGCCGGCAGCGCCGATATGGAGGTCTATCAGGACGTGACCGGGTAGGGCCGCGTCGGCGCGGTGAGGGGCAGGCTTTCCGCCCCGCCTCTTGACCCCGGCCGCCAACCTGAGTTCAACAAGGCCCGCAAAAGGCCGCGGCGCCAAGCCCCTGGCCGTACCGGAAAGAGCGGCCATGTCCGACAAGAAACACCCCAAGAAAGTCGTGCTCGCCTATTCGGGCGGCCTGGATACCTCCATCATCCTGAAGTGGCTGCAGACCACCTATGGCTGCGAGGTGGTCACCTTCACCGCCGATCTCGGCCAGGGCGAGGAGCTGGAACCGGCGCGCCAGAAGGCCCTGCTCTTGGGCATCAAGCCGGAAAACATCTTCATCGAGGACCTGCGCGAGGAGTTCGTCCGCGACTACGTGTTCCCGATGTTCCGCGCCAATGCGGTCTATGAGGGGCAGTACCTGCTCGGCACCTCGATCGCGCGGCCGCTGATCGCCAAGAAGCAGATCGAGATTGCCGAGAGGGTCGGCGCCGACGCGGTTTGTCACGGCGCCACCGGCAAAGGCAACGACCAGGTCCGCTTCGAGCTCACCTATTACGCGCTCAAGCCGGACGTCACGGTGATCGCGCCCTGGCGCGAATGGGATCTCACCTCGCGCACCCGGCTGATCGAATTCGCCGAACAGCACCAGATTCCGATCGCCAAGGATAAGCGCGGCGAGGCGCCGTTCTCGGTCGACGCCAACCTCTTGCACTCCTCGTCGGAAGGCAAAGTGCTGGAAGACCCGAACCAGGAAGTGCCCGACTACGTCTATTCGCGCACCGTCGGTCCGGAGGAAGCGCCCGACAAGGCGACCTACATCACCGTCGACTTCGAGCGCGGCGATGCCGCGGCCATCGACGGCAAGACAATGTCGCCGGCCACACTGCTCAAGACGCTCAACGAACTCGGCAAGGCCAACGGTATCGGCCGCCTCGACCTGGTCGAAAATCGCTTCGTCGGCATGAAGTCGCGCGGCATGTACGAGACGCCGGGCGGCACCATCCTGCTCGCCGCCCATCGCGGCATCGAGTCGATCACGCTCGACCGCGGCGCCGGCCATCTCAAGGATGAGCTGATGCCGAAATATGCGGAACTCGTCTATTACGGCTTCTGGTTCACGCCCGAGCGCGAAATGCTGCAGGCGGCGATCGACAAGTCCCAGGAGCTGGTGACCGGCCGCGTGCGGCTCAAGCTCTACAAGGGCAACGTCATCACGGTCGGACGCGAGAGCCCCTATTCGCTCTACGACAAGGAACTGGTTACCTTCGAAGAGGGAGCGGTCGCCTACGACCACCGCGACGCCGAGGGCTTCATCAAGCTCAATGCGCTGCGTCTGCGCACGCTCGGCCAGCGCAAGCGGAAAATGAAACTGCCTTGATTCTCCGGTCTGGGGGCGACAGCGGGGCGCTCGACTAAATGGAGACAAGCCCATGGTCAGAAACCTAGCGGCGATCGGCCTGCTGTCGGCGCTGGCGCTTGCCGCCTGCTCGACAACGCCGGAAAAACCGGTCGATCCCAATCTGTTCCCGACCAACTACAAGAAAGAAATTCTCAGCACCATGAGCAAAATGCTGAGCGATCCGACCAATGTGCGCGACGCCTATATCAGCGCGCCGGTGTTGACTCCAGTTGGCAAGGAACAGCGCTATACCGTCTGCGTGCGCTCGAATGCGCGTGACGCCGAACACCAGTACATGGGCATCCATGACCGCGTCGCCTATTTCTACGGCGGTGAACTCAACCAGCTCATCGATGCCAAGCCGGAGCAATGCGCCAACGCCGCCTACCAGCCGTTTCCCGAGCTGGAGCATCTCTGCATGGCCAAGGAGTGCAAGTAGTTCTGGTCATTCCGGGGCACGCGCGGAGCGCGTGAACCCGGAATCCAGACATGAACGCAGTGCTTGCACCTGGATTCCGGGCTCGCCGCTTTGCGGCGCCCCGGAATGACGACGTTGATTACTCTTGGCTCGGCAGAAAGACGTCCGACCATTTCAGCATGGCGTTGAAGCTGATGCTGATGCGTGGCGTCTCGCTCAGATTGGGATGCACGAAATGCGTCAGGAACGCCGGCCATAAGAGAATCTGACCCGGC
>JAKAMD010000154.1 GCA_021823875.1 Pseudomonadota bacterium
AGGGAGGGCCGGAGGCGCAGAGCCATCCGGCCCTCTCCACATGTTAAGAAAGGCCATTTTCAACATACTTCCGCCGGAATAGAATTATTCGTTCGACGCGCCCGCAAATGGGACCCTGCGTCGCCATTGGCAACATCAAGCCGTAGCCTGCAACCTGCCGGCGTGGCTCCTGGAGGACGAACCGATGAAAAAGGCGATCCTTGCACTCGCGGCGGCTGCGACTCTCGCGGCCGGAACCCTGGCGGCCCCGCAGGCGGCTAATGCACGTTGCGTCGGCTGCGCCGTTGGGGCCGGCGTGATTGGCGGCTTGGCCGCCGGCGCCATTATCGGCGGCGCGATCGCCAGCCAGCCGCACTACTACGGACCGCGCGGCTATGTCGTCTACGACTATGACGCCCCGCCGCCGCGCCGATGTCACGGCTATTGGGCCCGCAAGCGGCTGTTTGACCGTTACGGGAACTTCATGGGCTGGAGCCGGCCGCACTGGTTCTGCCGTTATTAATCGTAGCGTAAAGGCTATGGGGACATGATTGCCGATGGGGCGCCATTGGCCG
This sequence comes from Pseudomonadota bacterium, assembly GCA_021823875.1. Classification (GTDB taxonomy): domain Bacteria; phylum Pseudomonadota; class Alphaproteobacteria; order Rhizobiales; family Xanthobacteraceae; genus Pseudolabrys. The sequence continues at coordinate 555 of JAKAMD010000154.1, forward strand.
GAGGACGATTCACATGAAGACGACGCTTCTCGCGCTCGGCGCAGTTGCCCTTGCGGCTGCGGCGCTCCCCTCAACCGCGCAGGCCCGTTGCGACGGTTGCGGCGTAGCAGCCGGCGCGATCGGCGGGCTGGCCGCCGGCGCCATCATCGGCTCGGCAATTGCCGGAGGCCCGGTCTATGCCGCCCCTCCGCCACCTCCGCCGCCGGTTTATTACGAAGACGACGATGACGGCCCGGTCTGCCACTTCGAGCGGCGTCGCGTCTGGGTCGAGGGCTGGGGCTGGCGTCACCGCCGCGTCGAAGTCTGCGAATAAGCCGCCACGATAAACACGACGTAAGGTGATGGCCGGGCTCGTCCCGGCCATTGCCGTTTCAGTGCCGCTGCATGTGCTCGAGCACGGCCGCGGTCGGCCAGCAATCAAGCGTGAGCCCGTTCTTCTTCTGATAGGCGCCGAGCGCCGCACGCGTCAGCATGCCGGCCTTGCCGTCGACCTTGTCGCGATAAAGCCCGAGCGCGGCAAGCCGGCGCTGCATCGCCTCCACGTCGCTGGTCTTTAGCTGCTTGTTCTGGCTCCACGGCGTCTCGAACGGCCGGCCACCGGCAATGAGATCGCTCAGGTGGCCGACGAACAGAACATAGAGATCGGAATAATTGTATTCCTTGATCACGAAATAGTTCTGCGGCGTGAGAAAGGCTGGCCCGTAGCGGCCTTCCGGCAGCAGCAGTGAGGCCTTGATCGCGCGCACGGTAGCGCTCACCTGCCGCCCATAAGCCGGCCGGTAACCGTGCGCGATCCATTCGCCGATCGGATAGCTGATCGACGGCACCGCCGCAGTGCAGTCGACATTCTTCGGCGGGTGCACCTCGATCGCCCAGGGCTCCCCGCGCCGCCAGCCGCGCCCGGCGAGCTGCTTGGCGGCGGAGGCGAGCGCGTCCGGCACCGAGCGCCAGATGTCGGCGCGGCCCTTGCCGTCGAAATCGACGGCAAACTTGAAATAGTCGGACGGCAGGAACTGCGTGAGGCCGAGCGCGCCGCCCCAGGACGAGCGCATGTCGCTGCGCGGAATGCCCTGCTGCAGCATCTTGAGCGCATGCAGGAATTCGTTGCGGAAGAAATCCTTGCGCTTACCGACATAAGCCTGCGTCGCCAGCACGCGGATGGCGTCGTGCGGCAGCCGGTAGCGGCCGTAATCGGTCTCGCGCGCCCAGATCGCGAGCACCACGGTGCCGGGCACGCCAAACTCCTTCTCGATGCGCTTGAGCGTGTCGCGATACTGTGCGGCGAGTTCCTTGCCGTGGGCGGCGAGACGGCTGAGGGTCGCGGCGCGCAGATACTCTGCCGGCGGGCGCACGAATTCCGGCTGCGGCGGCGGCTTTTCGGGGCGGCCCGGGATAGCGAGGTCGGGCAGCGAATAATCCGGCGAGAGCCCGCGGGTGGCGGTCTCGAAAGTGGCGCGCGTGACACCGAGCTTCTGCGCCTCGGGCCACACGCCGTCGAGCCAGCGCTGGAACGCCGCGTCGGCATGAGCGGCCGATACCGCAAAAAGAGCGAGGCAAAGCGCGAGAAAGAACCGCACGCCGGTCATGGTCGATCTTATGCCGCCCGAATCATGCGCGCGTAAAGCCGCCGGCACGCGGACAGGTAGCCGAGCGAAGCGCCCCAATTCGCCAAAGTTGTGACGTCGTCCCCCGGCAGCGGCGACAGCAGGCCGAAACTGTGCTCTCCTACACGCGGATCAGCACCGGGGGGTGACACATGAAAACGGCCGGCATCGCAGCTTTATCCGCGGCGATTCTTCTGTTCAGTGCATCGATTGCATCGGCGCAAGTGTGCGTCGTGGGCATTTTCGCCGCGGCCGCTTATGTCAGCGCGCATGAGAATCGCGAACTGACCTCCAAAGAGGCCCTGACCTGCGGGCTCTCCTATCTGTTCGACAAGCCGGAACAGAAGGTGAAGCCGAAAAAGGTCGCCCACCGCACCAAGCGCCACTGATCGCGCGCCGCCGCGCGCGATTCGATCCCCGCGCGAGTCGGCACGATGGCGGCGCGCAATGCCGCCGCTACCACGAGCGCTTGTGTTGGCCGGCGCGCGTTTTGCTAGATCGTGTCGTCGTTCGAACAAGGAACGAACGTAACGCGATCAAAGACGAATCGGAAACAAACGGGGGGCGATTAAAGAGAGATTAATGGCGCCCGCCGCCTGACCTTTTTCGTCTTCCGGACGTCGCCGGCTAGTGCGCCTGCTTGACGCGGACCGGCTGGCCAAGCCGCTCGACATAGGCGATGCCGATCGCCGATACGACGAACAGGCCGTGGATGAGCGCCTGCCACATCACGCCAGTCTCGGTGAACGGCGAATCCGGCTTACCGAGCGAACCGGCATAGATGAACGTGCGCAGCAGATGGATCGACGAGATGCCGATGATCGCCATGGCGAGCTTGATCTTCAGCACGCTGGCGTTGACGTGGGACAGCCATTCGGGCTGGTCGGGATGCTTCTGTAATTCCAGCCGCGAGACGAAGGTCTCGTAGCCGCCAACGATCACCATGATTAGCAGGTTGGAGATCATCACCACGTCGATCAGGCCGAGCACCACCAGCATGATCTCCTGCTCGGTGAAGTGCATGGCGCCGAGCACCAGGTGCCACAGCTCCTTGAGGAAGAGCACGACATAGACGCCCTGGGCAACGATGAGGCCGAGATAGAGCGGCAGTTGCAGCCAGCGCGATGAGAAGATGAGTTGCGGCAGCGGGCGCAGCGCGCCCTTGAGCTGTTTCGGCGGAATAGCGTCGTCGGCAGCCATGGACATGGAAGTCACCCCTTTAAGACCGGAAACCGGTGCCGATCCAATGGGGAAGCGATGACGGCTAAATCTGGGCGAACAGCCGCGCCGCAATGCCGCGGCAGGCGCAGCCCGTCCGCTAGCGCACCGCGACGATGAAGAAACGCGGGAAGTTGAGAATCACCTTGCCATCGGTGCGCGGCCGATAGACCTCGGCGATGCGCTTCTCATAGGCGGCGAGATAGGCCGCGCGTGCAGCGGGCGTCAGCGGCGTCGTATAGGGCCGCAAGGCCGTGCTCTTGAACCATTCGACGATGGCGGCGGCGTTGTCGAGCACATGGGCATAGATCGTGTGCCACATGTCGAGCGCCTGACAGTGCGGACGCAAGAGATCATAATAAGCTTCCGGATCGAGCGGATTGCCGCGGTTCTGCCCTTCGGTCTCGGCCGACAGCCAGCCGCCTTGGCGCGCCACCTCGGCCATCAAGGTGTGCGTCGGCTCGGTCTTGTTGTCGGGCATCTGCACCGCCAGCACGCCGCCGGAAGGCAGCGCCTGCAACAGCCGGCTCAGTACATTGGGATGATCCGGCACCCACTGGAAAGTGGCATTGGCGAACAGCAGATCGATGTCCGGCGCCGGCTGCCATTGGGCGATATCGGCCTCAACGAATTCCAGCGCCGGCAAGCGCTTGCGTGCGCTGGCCAACATGTCGGGCGATGAATCGAGCCCGATCACCTGCGCATCGGGATAGCGCGCGGCCAGCAATTCGGTCGAATTGCCCGGCCCGCAGCCGAGATCGACAACTTTACGCGCGCGCTGCAGCGGCACCTGCGCCAACAGATCGCGCGGCGGCCGCGTGCGGTCGCTTTCGAATTTGAGATAGAGGCGGGAGTCCCAGTCGGGCATTAGTCAGCACTCGTCCTAAACTGACAAACAATTATCATTCATAATTGATACAGCACACAATGAATTTGATTACAGTCAGGAAGAAGCGCAAAAAAATCCTGGTCTCGCCCATTGAACCGAACAAATAGTATCCACATATCACGCGGCGTGATGTCAAACATATTTCCTTCGGAATCAACTACAATAGAATGCGCATCGAGTATTTCTCCCGAAAGCAGCCAGCCTCTAATAGCTACATGCCCGGGATTTTCTTGAAGCCATCGCTCTACATTCTCGTGGCATTTATTACGGGTGGGACATTCGCCATTTTTGAATGTCACTGACCGAGTTTCAATATATTCTGCCGAAGCTCGGCGAGCACAAATTGCCCTTTTGACTTCGTCGTCAGCCGGCATCCACATTCTACCTCGTGAACTTCTTATACTTCAGCCGGTGCGGGATGATTGAGTCCTGCCTCAGCCACCGCATCTTATCCTTCTCGTAATCCTGGAAGTTGCCCTCGAACCATTCGACATGGCTGTCGCCCTCGAACGACAGGATATGCGTGGCGATGCGGTCGAGGAACCAGCGGTCGTGGCTGATGATCACGGCGCAGCCGGCGAAATCCTCCAGCGCCTCTTCCAGCGCGCGCAGGGTGTCGAGGTCGTTGGTCGCGTTGGTCGGCTCGTCGAGCGAGCCGTTTACACTTTAGCCTGCACACCCTCCACCACCTCGACCATCGCCTCGACCGCCGCCGCCGGCTTGAGCCCGGCCTCCTGCACCAGCGTCCGCCAGGTGTGAAAGCTGAGCGCGAGATGCAGCAGCGCGCGCTGCTTCGCGTTGAGCTTCACGCCCAGCACCTCCTCATAGGCCTTGAAGTAAGGCCCAAAGCGCAGTGCGGCGATTTCGCGCGCCAGCGCATAGTACTCGGCGTCGCGCAGCACGCCGGACAGTAGCTGCGCATTGCGCGCGTACCAGCCATAGACTGCGGTGAGCCCGGCGGCGAGCCGCACGCTTGTATCCTTGATGCCGCGCCAGGCCGCAGCGTCCGGCGGCGGATCGCGTTCCTGCACGTGCCCCGAGCAGGCCATAGCGAGCGCGCGCTCATCCGGGAAATGCGCATAGAGGGTGTGGCGCTGCACGCCAGCCTTTTCCGCCACCATGCTGAGCGTGGTGCGCGCCGGGCCGAGCGTCGAGTGCAGGTCGACCGCGGCCTCGACGATGCGCTCGCGGGTTTCGGCCTGCTGCTCGGCGCGCTTTTTCAGCGTGTAGGACCGGGCCATAATTTCATTGCACAGATGCGTGCATCCATATTGACAGCGGCGGACGATTTCGTTACACATGTATGTATAGCGAAATGAGGCCGCTGTCCATCCCGGACGGAGTCCAACCCAGGGAGAACCGAAATGCAGACCAAAATCGCCGAAATCGCCGACGGCATCTACCGCCTCTCCACCTTCGTGCCGGACATTGCCGCGCCGGCCGGCTTCGCCTTCAACCAGTTCCTCGTCCTCGGCGACGAACCGCTGATGTTCCACACCGGGCTGCGCAAGATGTTTCCGCTCAACCGCGAGGCGCTGGCCCGCATCATCCCGCCGGAGAAGCTGCGCTGGATCGCCTTCGGCCACTACGAGGCCGACGAATGCGGCGCAATGAATGAATGGATGGCGGTGGCGCCGAACGCGCAGGTGGCGCACGGGCAGACCGGTTGCCTGGTGTCGCTCAACGACATGGCGGACCGCGCGCCGCGCGTGCTCGCCGATGGCGAGACGACCGACCTCGGCGGCGGCAAGCGCGTGCGCTACATCGACACGCCACATACCCCGCACGGCTGGGACGCCGGCGTGATGTTCGAGGAATCGACGGGGACGCTGCTGTGTGGCGACCTGTTCACCCAGCTCGGTGACAACCCGGCGCTCATCCATGGTGGTGACGTGGTGGGGCCGGCGATCGCGGCGGAGGACCTGTTCAAGTACTCCGCGCTCAATCCCGGCATGGGCGCGACCATCCGCGGGCTCGCGCAGTACAAGCCGAAGACGCTGGCGCTCATGCACGGGCCGTCGTTTGCCGGCGACGGCGCGGCCGCGCTCCACGCCCTGGCCGCGGAATACGAGCGGCGCACGGCCGACCACCGCGCAATGCTCGCGCAGGCACAGGCGGCCTGATCATGACGATGCTCCAGTGTAAAGCGCACGCCCTATGCGGCACGACATATGGCCAGGGACCCTGCCACCTGGTCGCCGCATCGGTACGCAGGCTTGCGCGCGCACAGCGCACGCGCGCCGAGCTCAACGGCCTAACGGACGTCGAGCTCAAGGATATCGGCCTGTCGCGTTGCCAGATCGGCGCCGTCGCCAACGGGACGTTCTCGCGCTGATCAGCGCGAGAACTTCTTATACTTCAGCCGATGCGGGATGACGCTGTCGGTGCCCAGCCGCCGCATCTTGTCCTGTTCATAGTCCTGGAAGTTACCCTCGAACCATTCGACATGGCTGTCGCCCTCGAACGACAGGATATGCGTGGCGATGCGGTCGAGGAACCAGCGGTCGTGGCTGATGATCACGGCGCAGCCGGCGAAATCCTCCAGCGCCTCTTCCAGCGCGCGCAGGGTGTCGACGTCGAGGTCGTTGGTCGGTTCGTCGAGCAGCAGCAGGTTGGCGCCCGAGCGCAGCATCTTGGCGAGATGCACGCGGTTGCGCTCGCCGCCGGAGAGCTGGCCGACCTTCTTCTGCTGATCGCCGCCCTTGAAGTTGAAGGCCGCGCAATAGGCGCGTGAGTTCATCTCCTTCTTGCCCAGGAGGATCAAGTCCTGCCCGTTGGAGATTTCCTCCCACACCGTCTTCTTGCCGTCGAGCGAATCGCGCGACTGATCGACATAGCCGAGATGCACGCTGTCGCCGATGGTGATAGTGCCCTTGTCCGGCTTCTCCTGGCCGGTGATCATGCGGAACAGCGTGGTCTTGCCGGCGCCGTTCGGGCCGATGACGCCGACGATGCCGCCGGGCGGCAATTTGAAGGTTAGATCGTCGATCAGGAGATTGTCGCCGAAGCCCTTAGTGAGGTGCTCGAAGTCGACCACGTTCTGGCCCAGCCGCTCGGCCACCGGAATGATGATCTGCGCGGTCTGCGTCTGCTTATCGGCCGCCTGCTTGAGCAGGTCCTCATAGCGCTGGTAGCGCGCCTTCGACTTGGCCTGCCGCGCCTTCGGGCTGGCGGAAATCCATTCGCTCTCGCGCGCGAGGGTGCGCTGGCGCGCCTCCTCCTCGCGGCCCTCCTGCTCCAGCCGCTTCTGCTTCTGGCCGAGCCAGGCCGTGTAGTTGCCCTGGTAGGGGATGCCCTGGCCGCGGTCGAGCTCGAGGATCCAGCCGGTGACGTTGTCGAGGAAGTAGCGGTCGTGGGTGACGATCAGGATGGCGCCCGGATAGTTGCGCAGATGGCCTTCCAGCCAGGCCACGCTCTCGGCGTCGAGGTGGTTGGTCGGCTCGTCGAGCAGCAGCAGCTCGGGCTGCTCCAGCAGCAGCTTGCAGAGCGCCACCCGGCGGCGCTCACCGCCGGATAGCTTGGCGACCTCGGCGTCGTCGCCCGGGCAATTGAGCGCGTCCATGGCCTGGTCGACCTGGCTGTCGAGGTCCCACAGGTTCTGGCTGTCGATGATGTCCTGGAGCTTCGCCATCTCGTCGGCGGTCTCGTCGGAATAGTTGACGGCCAGCTCATTGTAGCGGTCGAGCAGTTCCTTCTTGGCCGCCACCCCTTCCATGACGTTCTCGCGCACCGACTTGTCGGGATCGAGCTGCGGCTCCTGTTGCAGGTAGCCGACGCGGGCGCCCTCGGCGACCCAGGCCTCGCCGGTGAACTCGGTATCGATGCCGGCCATGATGCGCAGGAGCGTCGA